>JADZCB010000143.1 GCA_020851775.1 Gammaproteobacteria bacterium | reverse complement strand
GCGCCGAGACACAGGCCGCGCACCTTCGCGATCACGGGCTTGTCCAGTCCGCGTACCGCCTTGTTCGTGCGGTGGATGCGCCGGCCGCTGGCACGCGCGCCGAGGCCATCCTGGTTCACGGTCTCCTCGAGATCGATGCCGGCGCAGAAGGCCTTGTCGCCGGCGCCCGTGATGACGACGACCACCACCGCCGCGTCGGCGGCCGCCACGCCGAGAGCGTGCTCGATTTCCTCGAGCATGCGCGTGGTCAGCGCGTTATGCGCATGCGGCCGATTGAGCGTGATCGTCCCGACCCGCTCGTCCACCGCATAGAGAATGTCCCGATACTGCATGGGTCGTCTCCTGTCAGACATGGATGTCCGCGCCGCCGCAGACGTTCAGAATCTGGCCCGTGACGTAGTCGGCATCGGCGGACGCGAAGAACACCACTGCGGGCGCCACGTCGTCCGGCGCGGCGTAACGCCCGAGTACGATCTGCTTGCGATACTGGTCGGCGAAGCGCGGATCGGTACGGATGGTCTCGGTCATCCGGGTCTCGACGAGGCCGCAGGCGACGCAGTTCACGTTGACCGCATAGCGGCCCCATTCGCGCGCCGCGCTCATCGTGATGCCGAGCACGCCGGCCTTCGCCGCCGCGTAATTGATCTGCCCGATGGTCCCGCGCAGCCCTGCGATCGAGGTCACGTTGACGATCTTGCCGTTGCAGCGGACAGCCGGCATGGCGCGGGCGCGGGCGAGGAAATGGCGGCCGACGATCTGCGTGCAATGAAAGACGCCGGTGAGATTGACGGCGAGCGCCGTGTCCCATTGCGCGGGCGTCATCGTCTCGATCATCGCGGGCACGCTGACACCTGCGTTGTTGACGAGGATGTCGATGTGACCGAACGCGGCGACGGCCGCGTCAAGCGCGGCCTCGATCTGCGAGCGATCGGTGACGTCCATCGTCAACGGCAGCGCAGCGCCACCGGCCTTGCAGAGTGCCTCGGCGACGTCCTGCGCCGGGGCGGCATCGAGATCCGCGACAACGACACGCGCGCCTTCGCGTGCACAGGCCGCAGCAATCGCTGCACCGATGCCGCGTCCGGCCCCCGTCACCAACGCCACTTTGCCAGCAAGTCGCATATGTCCTCCTGTGCTGCCGCCGTCGCCGTGCATCAGTCCGCGCGGCGCAGGATCAATGCGAGACCGAGACCGCCGCCGCCGCACAGTGCGATCAGGCCGAGTTTTCCGCCGTGCGTGCGCAGTGCGTGGCACAGCGCGACGATCTGCCGTACGCCGGTGAAGCCGGTCGGATGGCCCAGCGCGATCGCACCGCCGTGCACGTTGAGCTTCGTACGGTCCCAGCCGAGGACCCGTTCGTTCGCAATTACCTGAGCGGCGAAGGCCTCGTTCACCTCGATCAGATCGATGTCCTCGAGCGTCATGCCGGCTGCCTGCAGCACGGCCGGGATCGCGATCGCCGGCCCTTCGAGCATATCCGCGGGCGCGATGCCGATCTGTCGGTAGGCGACCAGCGATGCCAGCGGCCGCAGCCCGCAGGCCGCGGCGACACGCCGTGTGGTGAGGACGAACGCGCCGGCGCCGTCGGTGACGGCCGAGGCCGTCGCGGCGGTGACCGAGCCACCGGGTACGGCGGGCGGCAGGCGCGCCATGCGCTCGCACGAGGCATCCTCACGAATGCATTCATCACGCGCGACGTGCACTGCGGGTCGTGATTTCGTCGCGGGGACGTCGACCGCGATGACTTCGTCCGCAAACCAGCCTTCGCGCCACGCCTGGCTGGCCTTGTGATGACTGGCGACCGCGTAGGCTTCCTGATCGGCGCGGGAGATACCGAATTTAGTGGCCGTGAGTTCGGCGAGTTCCAGCGCACTGCAGCCCGACAGCGGTTCGACTGCAGAGAAGAACTCGTCTTCGATCACGATGTTCCCGCTGCGAAAACCTTCCCAGCGCGCATTCGGCAGGAGATGCGGGATGGTGCTCATGCTCTCCATGCCGCACACGATCGCGACGTCGATGTCGCCGAGCCGCAGCGCCTGGGCCGCTTCGATCGTCGCGCGCAATCCCGCCGGACACGCCATGTTGACGGTGTGCGCCGGCACCGTGACCGGCAGGCCGGCGCGCACGGCGGCCGTGCGCCCGGGGTTGGGTCCGTTGCCTGATTGGCGGTTGTGCGCGACGAACACCTCGTCGACCCGGTCGGGTGTCAGCCCGGAACGCGCGAGCGCGGCGGCGATGGCCAGCGCACCGAGTTCGTGGACACGGAAATCGCGCAGTGCGCCGCCGAAACGTCCGATCGGCAGGCGCACCGCGCTGACGATCACGAGTTCCTGCAGGTCGATCGGTGCCGCGTTGCCGTGGCGGGAGCCGGTCGTCATAACGTGCGCGCCAGGCGGTGCGCCGAGAGCATCGCGGTCCCGATGTCGCCGGGCGCCACGCAATCGCCGATCCGATGCAGCTCGGCCACCCGGCCGACGAGTGCGAGATAGAGCTGATCGGTCGCGGCACGGGCGGTGACCATCACCACCGTGTCGGCGGCGATGGTCTCGAGTCGTGCGGGGGCGTACAGGTTGAACACGTCCGCATCGCCCGGGCGAATCCCGGCGACCCAGGCGTTCACGCGCAGCGACACGTTCAACTCGAGCAGGCGCGCATAGACGTGCGGAAAGTTCACCTCGTCGAACAGCTTCGACCCGATGCTCGGATAGCAGGTCAGCAGGGTGACGCGGGTGCCCCGTGCCGCGAGCAGCTCCGCGATGCCGGCCGCGGTGACGTGACCATCCGCATCGATGATCAGCGCGGTCGCCCCCGCCTCGGCCGCACCCGCCAGCAGTGCTTCCGGGGTGGTGACCGACGCGGCGCCGACAGCACCCGCGATCGGCTGCGCGGTGACACCGGAAAAACCATCCGCGGCGAAACGCGCGCCGGTCGCGATCACGATCGCATCCGCGTCCAGGGCGGCGATCCGATCGGCGTCCATCGCGCTGCCGGTGACGACCGTGACGCCGCAGCGCTCCATCTGCAGGCCGAGCCAGCGCACGACGCCCGCGATCTCGTCACGTCGCGGCAGGCGGGCGGCGAGCCGTACCTGCCCACCGAGTTCCGGCTCGCGCTCGTAGAGCGTGACGCGATGGCCGCGCAGCGCCGCGACCCGCGCGAACTCCATCCCGGCCGGACCGCCGCCGATCACCGCGATACGTCGTGCAGGCCGTGCGGGCTGCAGCGTGTCGGCACCGAACTGCCGTTCGCGGCCGGCCGCCGGGTTCTGGATGCAGCTCACCGGGAGTCCCTTGAACAGATTGCCCATCGTGTACTGATTGCAGAACACGCAGTGCCGGATATCGTCGCTGCGCCCGGTACGGGCCTTCGCCAGCCATTCGGGATCCGAGATCAAGGCACGGCCGAGCCCGATCAGATCGGCGTGGCCGTCGGCGAGCACGCGTTCGGCCTGGCCCGGGTCGACGAGGCGCCCGGGGGCACAGAGGATCGGCAGGGTGTCCACCGCTTCGCGTACCGCACTTGCCAACGCGACGTTGAAATTCGGCGCGCCGTACATCGGGCTCATCGTCACGTGATAGTTCTGGTGTGCGCCGATGTCGATGTCGAGAAAATCCAGCCCGCCGGCCGCGGCGAGACGGCGCGCGATCGCCACGGCGTCGGCGACTTCGAGACCACCGGCCAACAGTTCGTCACCGACGAGCCGCACGCCGATCACGAAGTCGTCACCGACGGCGGCGCGGCAGCGTTCGATCGTTTCGCGCAGGAAGCGCATCCGGTGCTCGAGACTGCCGCCATAAGCATCGTCGCGCCGGTTGAAGAACGGCGACAGAAACTGCCCGAGCAGGTAACCGTGGGTCGCATGCAGCTCGACGCCGTCATACCCGGCTTCGCGCGCATTGACCGTCGAGCGCACGAAGCCGTCGATGGCGAGATCGATGTCCTCCTGTTCCATGATCTTCGGCGTCCGACCCGCGATCAGCGACGGGACCGCGGATGGCGCGACCGGCGGCTCGTCGCTGTGCCGGACGTTCGCAGCCTGCCCGATGTGGAACAGCTCGACGAAGATGCGGGTGCCGTGCGCGTGCACGCCGTCGACGATCCGGCGCAGGACCGGCACGATCGCCGGGTCGTACATGCTCGCGTGGGGGACCGGCCAGAATTCGGAACGCGGACTGACATCCATTGCGCCCTGGATGATGAGCCCAAGGCCGCTGCGTGCACGCTCGGCGTAGTAATGTGCGAGCGCGTCGGTCGGAAAGCCCGTCGTGCGATCGACGTGATTGAGTGTCACCGGGGCGTGATAGACGCGGTTCGGCAGTTCGAGTGTGCCGATGTCGATCGGCTCGAACAGCAGAGGGTAGAGACTCGCCATCGTTCACATCTCCAGCCGCGGACGCACGTCGGCGGCGAACGATTCCAGCGCGCGCAGCGCGGCGTCGGCAGTGATGCCGGGCAGATCGAAGTCGCATACGATCTGGCCGAGCCCCGTGAGATGTTGCAGCCGCTTGATGCGATCGACCACCTCGAGCGGCGTACCGGCAAGCACCCCGGGCGTGCGGGCCGCCTCAGCACTCGCGTCCGTCGTGCCGTCGTACAGGACCACGGGACAGATCACGGTGAGAACCACGTCGGTGCGACTGCGTCCCACCGCCTCCAACGCACGCCAGTAAGCATCGGCGCGTGCCGGCAGATCCTCGGGCGTACTGCAGGGCGGGAAGATCGGCGACCAGCCACGCGCGGCGGCGAGCGCCATGCTCGCGCTGTCGTGTGCCACGACGAACACCGGTGGATGCGGCAGCCGCGCCGGTTTCGGCGTCACCGCCAGATAGTCGAACGGCAGTCCACTGCGCTGCCACGGATCGATGTAAGGCGGTGCATAAGGCTCGACCCGGCAACCCATTGCATCGCTCGGCAGGGCCCGCGTCTGCGCCGGCAGCGTGTGATGACGCCCGCGATACGCATGGCCATCGCACGTCCAACTCCGAACGATGATGTCGAGGGCTTCGATGCAGCGCGCGTGCTGTTCGTGGCGCGACCGGCCGTAGACCGCGAGCTCGCGTTCGTCGGCGCCCGCATCGGCGCCGAACAGCAGTCTGCCGCGCGACAGCAGATCGACCACCGCGGCGTCTTCGGCAATCTTGATCGGGTGCTCGAGCGCGAGCTTGACCATCGCGCCGAGCAAGATGTCTTCGGTCTCCGCCGCGAGTGCACCGGCGACGACGAGCGGAACCGGCGCGGGCCGCTCGTGATCGCCATGACGTTCGCCGAGCCACAGACTCGTATAGCCCGCGCCGTCTGCGGCCCGGCCGCGCGCCATCAGGGCATCGAGATCCGGCGTCGCCGCCGTGCCGCAGGTGAGGAGGATGCCGGTTCGCATCAGCGCCGACCCGCGCGGAAGTGCGGCATGACCTGCTCGGCGAACAGGCGCAGGTGAGCGAGTATCGCCGCAGAGCGGAAATTCGCCTCGACCAGGCGCGGCATGAACACATTGCAGCCGAGCGCCTCGAACTGCCTGATTCGCGCCACCACTTCCTCGGGCGTCCCGATCACGAAGCTGTCGAGCAGCACGCGGAAGATCGGGTGTTGACGCGGAAGCTCCCGCACCGGCGTGCCGTCGGGTTCACGGACGAAACCGAACGCGACCAGTTGTTCGGCATAGACCGGCACGATGTCTTCCTCGATCACCCGGGCGAGTTCGTCGGGGTGCCGGGCGACGAGCGTATCGACCGCGACGCCCAGACGCCGCGCGCTGGCGGGCACCCCTGCCGCATCGGCCGCCGCGTGGTATTCGGCGAACAGCGCGGCAACCCCGTCCAGCGACTGACCCGTGCCCGCCGCGCAGTAGCCGAGACCGAGCTGGCCGGCGCGACGTGCAGTCGCCGCCTGGCTGCCGCCGGCGAGCCATAGCGGTGGGTGCGGTCGCTGCCAGGGGCGCGGCGCCAACGTGGCATCGTGATAGCGATAGAACTCGCCGGCATGCGAGAAGCGCTCGCCACCGAAAGCCGCACGCAGCACCGCGATCTGTTCGGCAAACCGCGCGCCGCGACGCCGACGATCGATCTCGAAACCCTCGAACTCCTCGCTGCGATAGCCGTAGCCGAAGCCGAGTGCGAGCCGCCCCCCGGCCAGCCGATCGACGACCGCGATCTCCTCGGCGACGCGCAGCGGGTCTCGCAGCGGCAGCAGCAAGGCCAGCGGCAGCAGCGTGATCCGTTCGGTGGCGCGGGCGAGCGCGGCGAGCACCGGCATCAGCGACGGACAGTACCCGTCATACCAGAAGTGATGTTCGGTCAGGGCGAAGCCGTCGTATCCCAACTGCTCGGCGGCAGCCGCATGGCACAGGACTTCGCGATACATCCACGGCCCGGCACGCGGACAGCTCCGCGTGCTCTGCATGCCGTAGAGACCGACCCAGAACTCCATGCCACCGTTCCTCTTCGTGCCTGATTCGAGATGCGCGGGCCGGTTCAAGCGTCGGCGATGCGCAGGATCCGCTGCGCGTTGCGCAGGAATATCTTGTCCAGGACCTCCGGCGGATACCCCCCGGCCTCCCAGTCCTCGAACAGGCGCATGTGCTGGAGTGCCGGGAAGTCGGATCCGAACATGAACTTGTCCTGCAGCCGGCCTTTGATTTCGCGCTGCAAGGCAGGCGAGAAGTATTTCGGTGACCAGCCGGAGAGCTCGTTGAACACGTTCGGTTTGTGCAGCAGGACCATCAGCATCTCGTCCTGCCATGGCCACGACGGATGACACGCGATGATCGTGAGATTCGGAAAGTCCGCCGCCAGATCATCGAGCGCGAGCGGATGGCCGTACTTGAGATGCATGCCGCTGCCCTTCATGCCGAGCCCCACGCCCGTCATGCCGGTGTGGAACTGCACGGGCACCTCGAGCGCCTGGCACAGATCCCACAGCGGATACAGACGCCGATCGTTCGGCGCGAACTGCTGCATGATGGTGTGGAACTTCACGCCACACAGGCCGAGTCCAGTGATCGCGCGCTCGACTTCCTGCAGCGCGGCTTTCCCGGCCCACGGGTCGACACAGGCGAAGCCCCCCAGGAACGCATCCGGAAAGCGCCTGACGAGATCGGCGATATGGTCGTTGCCGGTCCCGGGCTGGCCCGTCGTGCTCAAGGCGTTCACGCTGACGAGAAACGCCTTCACGTCGAGCCCGACGAGCAGGCGGGCGAAGTCCTCGGGCGTCATGTCGCCTGCCGACTCATCCATCCGGTAGTAGCGACGCGTGTGGGCGATGAACGGGGCGAAGGGCCGGTTGCCTTCCTCGGTCGGAATGTGGCAGTGCACATCGATCGCTTTCATGTCGGGGCTCCCCTGTTGGCCACGTGCCGGTAGGCGCATCGCAGGTGCCGGTCACATATTTTTGTACTACAGTACAAAAATAGAATCTAGTACATCATGAAAGTCTGTCAAGCCGCCGGATGGCGAGCGCGCGAAAAGCAAGCATCGCGACGGAGGCCGGGAGCACAGCCGATGCTGGACATCGACACGAAGATCAAACGCGCCGATCTATCCCACCGCGAGCGCAAGAAGCGCGCGCAGAAGCAGGCGATCTATCAATGCGCGCTGGCCCTGTTCATGGAACGCGGCGTCGAGAGCACGACGATCGACATGATCGCCGCCGAGGCGAACATCAGCCGCGCGACGTTCTTCAACTACTACCCGACGAAGGACGCGATCCTCCACGAAATCGCCGACGGCGCCGTGGAACACGCGAAGCGCGTCTTCGACAAGGAACTCGGCGAAGGATCGGGGACGGTCGTCGAACGGATCCAGCGCAGCTTCGTGCGCTTCGCGCGGATCGTCGAACGCAATCCGCACTATTACCGGACCGTGTTTCTCGACGTGATGCGCTCGGAAGTCGGCTTCGTCGACGCGGCAAACGCGGCGCGGCCGAACCTGATCGACGTGCTCGCCGGTCATCTGCGCACGGCGCAACAGCGCGGCGAACTCGATCCTGCGCTTGATCCCGGACAGCTCTCGGAAATGCTGACCGGCATTTACATGTACACGATCCTCAACTGGTGCAAGCGCGATTTCTCGGGTGCGCTGACCTCGCGCGTCGCGGACGCCGCGCGCACGTTCGTCGTGGGATGTGCTGCGATCCCCGTGAGTGCGTGAGACGCATCAAGCCATGAGCATGCAAGCCACGCGCGAGATCTTCCTCGGCATCGGCGCCGGCGAGCGCGCCTATTTCTATGCCGCCGCCGGCCTCGCACTCGCCTGCCTCGCCGGCGGGCTGCTGATGCGGATGTGGCACTGGGCGCGCGGCGCCTCTGCCGCTGCACCGACCGCCCGCAGCGCATTGCGCCGCGTGTGGGACACCGTGCGCCACGTCGCCTGTCAGCCCCGACTGCGCCGGGCATCGGCCGCGGGCTGGCTGCACCTGCTGGTGTTCTGGGGCTTCCTCGTGCTCTTCGTCGGGACCGAACTGATTGCACTCGAAGTCGATACACCGTTGCAGTTCTTCCACGGCCCGTTCTACCTCGGCTTCTCGCTCGTGACGGATGTGGCCGGCCTGTTGCTGCTCGTCGGTGTCCTCGCCATGGCGTGGCGGCGCTACGTCGTGCGTGCGCCCCGCCTGCGACGGACGGCCTACGGCCTGCCGCTGCTGCTCCTCGGCCTCCTGGCCTTCAGTGGTTTCGTGCTCGAAGGACTGCGCATCGCCGGCACCGACGATGCCTGGCGCCAGTGGTCGCCCATCGGCGCGGCGGCCGCCGCGATCGCCGTCCACGTCGCACCGCCCGACGCCGTCGCGGACTGGCACCACGTGACGTGGTGGCTGCATGCGATGCTCGCCTTCGTCTTCATCGGCTCGCTGCCGTACGGGCCGATGCGCCACGCGCTCGTCGCACCGCTCGCGCTGCTGTTCGCCGACACGCGTGCCAGTGGCGCGCTCGAGACGCCGTTCCGTCTGACGGATCTCGAGCGCGGCGACGTCCGCCGGGTGCCGCCAGCCACCGTCGAGGATCTGCGCTGGACCCAGTTGCTCGCTCTCGATGCCTGTACCGAATGCGGTCTGTGTGATGCGCAATGCCCGGCGCTGGCGGCACAACGCCCGCTGTCGCCCCGCGACGTGGTCATGGCACTGCGCGATCGCGCCAACCGTCGGCAGGCGCCACGCGCGTTGCCGCTCGAGCAGGCGATTGCGCAGGCAGCGGCGTGGTCGTGCACGAACTGCGGGGCATGCAGCGCGGCGTGCCCGGTCGGGATCCGGCATGTCGATTACCTGACCGCCGCGCGGCGGGCGGTGCTGCATCGGCAGCGGCCGCAACCGGCCGTGGCCAGCACGCTCGGCTCGATCAAGGCCTTCGGCAATCCGTACGCGGCGGCCGCCGAGCAGCGAACCGCCTGGAGCGCAGATCTGCCGCTCGCCGCGCAGTTCGCGACGGTGGCACAACGCCCGGACTTCGAACTGCTCTACTGGGTCGGATGCGCCGGCGCGTTCGATGCCCGCGCGCAGCACACCACCCGGGCGATCGCCGAATTGCTCGGCCGCGCCGGGGTGCGTTACGCGGTCCTCGGCGCGGCCGAGCGCTGCTGCGGCGATCCCGCACGCCGGCTCGGCGAGGAGGGTCTGTTCCAGCAACTCGTGCGGGACAACATCGCGACGCTCGAGCAGCACGGCGCAACCCGGATCCTCACGAGCTGCCCGCACTGCTTCAATACGCTGCGCCACGAATACCGCGAATTCGGCGGGCATTATGACGTCGTCCATCACGCGGATTACCTGGCGACGCTGGTCGCCGACGGCCGGCTGAGCGTGACCGCGAAGGCCGCGACCGAGCCGATGACTTACCACGATCCGTGTTTTCTCGCACGCCACAACGGCATCGTCGACAGCCCGCGCGCCGTCCTCGGCGCCGTGGTGCCGGCGGGCGTACGCGAGATGTCGATGAGCGGCGTGGACGGTTTCTGCTGCGGGGCTGGTGGCGGTCAGGTGTGGTTCGACACCGGCGAGAACGGCCGGATCAACCGGCTGCGCTATGCGCAGGCACGGGCGACCGGTGCCACGACGGTCGTGACCGCCTGTCCGTATT
>JADZCB010000142.1 GCA_020851775.1 Gammaproteobacteria bacterium | reverse complement strand
TCGGCGAAGTTGCCGGGGGTCGACGGGGCCTTCGCGATCGTCAGCCGACCGGCGTCGTCGATCAGCACGCAGTCGGTGAAGGTGCCGCCGATGTCGAGTCCACAGAGATAGGAGGACATGGCACTCCAGTGCTTCATTGAGGTGGAGAAGGATCCGGGGCAGGCGCGCGGCCGGCCGGCGTCGAGAATTTATACGATCGTTCAATACGCGTTCAAGCCCCGGCCGTGCGCACCATGACCGTGCGCGCACGGGGTGGCACCGCAGCGGGTGCGCGGTTTACGCTCGGCCTTTCATCCCGACCGGCCGTCGATTCCACACCCATGAAAAAAGCCGCACCGCCACCGGCCTCGACCAAGGATCGCATTCTCGACGCCGCGGAGGCCCTGTTCGCCGATGCCGGTTACGACGGCGTGTCGCTGCGCCAGATCACGCGTGCGGCCGGCGTCGAGCTCGCGCTCGCCAACTATCATTTCGGGCCGAAGAGCGAATTGTTCCTGGCCGTCGTCCAGCGCCGCGCGGACGAACTCAACCGCGAGCGGATGGCGCTGCTGGCGGCGTTGCCCGATCCGCCGACCATCGAGGGCCTGATCGACGCCTTCGCGCGGCCATTCATGGAAAAAAGTCTGCGTGGTGGTGCAGGCTGGAAAGCCTATGCGCGACTGATCGCGCAGATCGCGAATTCCCAGCGCTGGACTCAGGCCGTGATGCATACGCAGTTCGATCCGGTTGCCGAAGCGTTCATCGCCGGCGCGAAGCGCGCCCTGCCGTCGGCCGATCTCCGCAACCTGTACTGGGGCTTCCATTTCATGCTCGGCGCGATGACGATGACTTTCGCGGAGACCGGGCGCATCGACGTGTTGTCGCGCGGACGCTGCAAGTCCGGCGCGCTCGACGCGATATACACGCGCATGATTCCGTTCCTGGCGGCCGGCTTCGAGCGTCTGGCGGCAGCATGAACACCGCGCGCAGCGCGAATGAGGAAAGACCCATGCCGAATGCATTCACCCCGGCCGGCGTCATCACGATCACGACCGACTTCGGCCATCGCGGCCCCTTCGTCGGTACCATGAAAGGCGTCATCCTGTGTCGCCTGCCTGGCGCCCAGATCGTCGACCTCACGCACGAGGCGCACGTGCACTGGCCGGCCGAAGCGGGCTTCTGGCTCGAGCGCTCTTACCAGTATTTTCCGGCCGGCACCGTCCATCTCGCCGTCGTCGATCCCGGTGTCGGCACCGATCGCGACGTGCTGCTCGTGGTCGGCGACGGCCATGCCTTTCTCGCGCCGGACAACGGCCTGCTCGGCGATGTCGTCGCGCGCGTGCGCGGCGCGGTCTACCGTGTCGACACCTCGCGCCTGAAGAGTCTCGGGATCGAACACCTGAGCGCGACCTTTCACGGTCGCGATCTGTTCGCCCCGCTCGCCGCCGAACTCGCCGCGAACCGCGTCGCACCGGCCTCGCTCGGCGCGCCGACCCGCGATTACGTGCCGTCACTGATCGAGCCACCGGAACTGCGCGGCGGCGAACTGCACGGCGTGGTGATCACGACCGATCACTTCGGCAACCTGATCACCAATATCGACGCGTCGCGGCTCACGCGTTTCCGCCGGCCGGAGGTCCGCATCGCCGGCCATCGCATCGCGCTCCGCCGGACTTACGGCGATGTCGTGCCGGGCGAACTGCTCGCGCTCGTCAATTCCTTCGACGTGCTCGAAATCGCAGTCGCCGAACAGAATGCCGCAGAAATGCTCGGCGTCGGTCGCGGCGGTCCGGTGCTGGTCGTCGAGACCGGCTGACGCATGCGATGACCGGGCCCGATCTCGCCGACATCGCGGCGCGCACGATAGGTCACTACGAGGAGTTTGCCGAACGCTATCGCGACGGCACGCTCGATCACGACGTGGCGCAGAACATCGCCGCACTTCTCGGCGCAATCGAGGCCGAGCCACCGTTCGAGATCCTCGATTTCGGCTGCGGTCCGGGTCGTGATCTGAAGACGTTCGCCGCACGCGGCCACCATGCCGTCGGGCTCGACGGGTCGGCGCGCTTCTGTGCAATGGCACGCGCGTACAGCGGCTGCGAGGTGTGGCAGCAGGATTTTCTCGCGCTCGACCTGCCGGCCGCGCGCTTCGATGGCGTGTTTGCGAACGCGACGCTCTTCCACGTGCCGTCGGCGGCACTCGCGCAGGTGCTCGCCGCGCTGCGCGAGACCTTGACGCCGCGCGGGGTTCTGTTCTGTTCGAATCCGCGCGGCGACAACCGGGAAGGCTTCAGCGATCGACGCTGGGGCTCATTTCTCGACATCGACCGCTGGCGCGACCATCTGCAGGCGGCGGGCTTCGTCGAGCTCGATCACTATTACCGCCCGCCCGGTCTGCCGCGCGAACGACAGCCCTGGCTCGCGAGCGTATGGCGCCGGTGAGAAGCACGGGGTCCGGCGCCCTGCCTCAGAGCCTGCCGAGGAAGTCCACCTTGCCGACCGGTACACCGTTGTGACGCAACAGGTTGTAGGCGGTCGTGACGTGGAAATAGAAATTCGGCAACGCCCAGGTCTGCACGAATGACTCGCCGGTGAAATGAAACGTTCCGTCCGGGGTCTTGAGCGCGATCGCGCGGGTCGGAGCGCCGTGGAAGTCGGCCGGCGTGAATTCGGCGAGATAATCGAGCGCCTTGCGCAGCCGTCCCTGCAATTCGCCGATGCTTCGCTCGGTATCCTCCCAGCGCGGCACTTCGCGACCGGTCAGGCGCGCACAGCACCCTTTCGCGAAATCGGTCGCGATCTGGACCTGGCGCGTCAGCGCGAACATGTCGGGAAAAAGGCGCGCCTCGAGCAACGCCGATATGTCGTACTTCGACGCTTCGGCATGTGCCTGCGCCTTGTCGAGCAGCACCGAGAGATTGTGCAGCATGCGGGTGAAGATCGGCACGGTCTGGTCGAATGAGGTCATGACATCGGCTCCCAGTGGCGGATGACGGGGATTATCAGCCCGCCGCGGCACGCCGCGTAGCCCGGTGCGTCGGGAACGGCACGGCGTGTCCGCGCGACACCCGGGCAGCACGGCTCAGTCGCACGGAAACGTCGAAATGAACGCGTTGCCGACGAGGATCGCGGCGTTCAAATCCTCTTCCTCGGGATGCGCCCGCAGATAGTCCAGAAACGTGCTTCTCAACTGGTTCGCCGACACCCCCCGCGGCACGCAGAACAGGGATTTCGCGAGACGCCAGGAAGGGGCGGCATTGTCGCTGTCGATGACCCCGGTCAGATAGCCGAGGCAGGTATTGAGGTCGTCGATACGCTGGGATTCGCAGCGTTCACGCAGTTCGTAACCGTCGAGAAAATTCGCCCGCGCGCCGCCCGTCACGAACAACAGCAGCGCGCCGAGCACGAAAATACGCATGGCGCGGTAGAACGACTCCGGCAGGATTGGCCGGCGCAAGTCTCGGGGAGGTCCGGCGCGCCGTCAATCGGCGGCAGCGCGGGTCTGCGCGGCGGCGACCGCAGCCGTCACACGCTGGCCGGAAGGCCCGCTGCCATACGAGGCGGGCATTCGCTGCGCAAACTCGTTCAGCCGATGCGGAACGCACCGACCGTCTGCTGCATGCGGTGCGCCAGGTCGCAGAGCCGGGCTGCCGCCTGCGCCGATTCCCCGGCGGCAGACGCGGTGCCGACGATGTTCGCGTGCATCGTCAAGACCGTGTGCTGAACATTGGCGGCGACATTGCGCTGCTCGTCCGTCGCCCCGACGATTTCACCGTTCAGTTGCTGGCTCTGGCGTACGGCTTCGTCGATCGCCGCCAGCACGGTCTCGGCCTCGTGCGCCTTGCCGGCCATCGACATCGCCTGTTCGCGACTCTGTTCCATCGATGCCGACACGCGACGGATCGCGCCCTGCAGACCGTCGATCATCTGATCGATTTCGGCGGTCGATTCGCCGGTGCGCTGGGCGAGTGTGCGCACTTCGTCGGCCACGACGGCGAAGCCACGACCCTGTTCGCCGGCGCGCGCCGCTTCGATCGCGGCATTCAGCGCCAGCAGGTTGGTCTGATCGGCGATCGCGCGAATCACTTCGAGTACGCGCCCGATGTCGGCGCTGTTGCGTTCGAGGTCGCGCATTGCGCCGGTCGCCTGCTGTACGTCGTCGGCGAGTGCACCGATCGCGCGCACCACGGTACCGAGCACGTCCTGGCCGCGCGCAGCGCGTTCCTGCGAGCGGGTCGACGCCTCGCTCGCAATCGCGGTGTTGTCGGCGACCGACTGCGCGCTGCACGCGAGTTGATTCAACGCAGTCGCGATGTCATCGGCCTGTTGCTGGTGCACGTTCGCCTGCGCGCTCAGCGCGCCGGTCGTACCGGACAATTGACTGCTCGCGGTCGCGACCTCCGCGCTCACGTGCGACACCTCGATCATCAGATCGCGCAGACGCGCGACGAAGCGGTTGAATGACTTCGCGAGCTGGCCGATCTCGTCGCCGGAGAGTTCGGGCAGGCGCGCGTCGAGCGTCGCCTCGGCACCGGCAATCTTTTCCAGATGCGCAGTGATTTCGACGATCGGCCGTGCCACGCCGCGAATCGCCACGTAGGTCAACAAAGCGCCGATTGCGAGTCCCGTGACAATCGACACGAGCATGATCACGTTGACATTCGCCTGCAGGGCCGTGAGCGGCGCCATCAGCCGTTCGATCTGCGCATCGGCAGCCGTTTCGATCGCGACGAGGCGCTCGATCAGCGTCGCAACGGCGGCGTCGAAGTCGGTCGTCAGCGCGACATACCGCGCCGGCGGTGTCGTGAGATCCGCGTAAGCGCCCAGCAGGCGATCGCGGGCCTCGTGATAGGCGCCGAGATCGCGCTGCAATTCACCGAGCAGACCACTCGGCAACGAGTTCACCGCGAGCACGCGTGCGACGGCCGTCACGGCGAGCGCATGCGCCGCGTCGTAGTCGGCGCGCGCCGTCGCGGTGTCACGGTTCGCGTTCAACAGGCCATGTACCGCGATGATTTCGCGCTGGATTCCGATCTGCGCTTCCATGCCGCTGTCGGCAGCCTCCCACGCCGGTCCCGTGATCTGTTCGAGTCCGACGGCCATGCGGTCGACGCCGTAGCGCCCTGCCAGCCCGGACAGCAGGACGATGCCGCACAACGCAGCAAAACTGACGCCGAGCTTCGTACCGACGCCCCAATCGCGGAAAAGACTCATTGATCCCCCGAGGAATACGCAGACTGCGAATGCCTCGGTTAGCGGCATCGAACCGGCAGTGCTTGAGCCGGAAAGCGGACCTCAGCGCGGCAGCCGCCCGGCGACGAAGGCGAGCATGCCGACACCGGCGGACAACGTCGCGATCGGCTGCAGCGTCGCTTCATGCAGCCAGCCGAGCAGCGTCCCGACCGTCAGCGCGAACGTCATCGTCAGAAACCCGAACAGGCCGGTCGCGGTGCCGGCCCGCGCGGCGAACGGCGCAACGACGCCGGCCTGGGCGCACGGCTGGTTGAGTCCGTGCGCCATCATCACGAGGAACTGCGCCGCGAGCAGCACCGCCCAGTGCACGAGTCCGGTGTGAACCGCGAGCGCGAGCCCGCCGCCCCCCACGAGCGTGAGGCTGGTGCCGATACGCAACACCCGCGGCAGTCCGAAGCGCAGGATGAGCCGGCGGCATGCGAGCGTACCGAGCAGATAGCCGCAGACCGCCAACGCGAAACAGAAACCATACAGCTCGGTCGGGACGTGCAGCACTTCGATGAACGCGAACGACGAGCCGGCGATGAAGACGAAGATCGCCGAATACGTCAGCGCGCCGGGCAGCGCATACGCCCAGAACGCGGGGCTGCGCGCGATCTCGGCATAGGCGCCGAGGAGCCGCGCCGGCCGCAAGGCATGACGGTCCGGTGTCGGGTGTGTTTCACGCAGCCAGTGCATGGTCGCGACCAGCAGCAGCGACGCGCACAGGGCATGGATCACGAACGCGGCCCGCCAGCCGAACCACACCTGCGTGTAGCTGCCGATGACGGGGCCGAACAGCGGCACGAAGGCGAGGATGCTGCTCGCCCGGGCGATGACGGCGGCGCTGGCGGCAGGATCGTGACGATCACGAATGATCGCGCGGGCGGCGACAAGCACACTGCAGCAGCCGAGGGCCTGCAGCAGTCGAGCACCGATCAGGGTCGCGATCGACGGCGCGAGCGCGCACAACACGCTCGCAAGCACATAGGTGAGACACCCGCCGAGGGCGACGGGCCGGCGGCCGAAGCGATCGGCGAGTGGACCGGCCAGCAACTGCGCCACACCGACGCCAATCACGAACACGGTCAGGGTGGCCTGTGCGGCCGGCACCCCGACGCCGAAATAATGGGCGAGATGTGGCAGCGAGCCGAGGTAGAGATCGGTCGACAGCGGCTGCAGGCTCAGATAGCCCGCGACCAGCCACAGCAGCACCCGATCGTTCATCGAAAATACCCGGCCCGCGGGTCGTGCGGGCGGCGTAACTCAGTCAGCGCCGCGGCGTCGACATCCGGCGCACAGGCCCGCGATTTCGATCGTCTCGCGTCGCACTTCGAACCCGAGTCGTTCCGCACTCGCCGCGATCGTCTTTGACAAGGCAGGCTCGTCGAGCTCGGCGACGGTGCCGCAGGCGGTGCAGATCAGAAACTGGCCGGTATGCCCGGGCCCCGGCTCGCCGCAGCCGACGAAGGCGTTCAGCGAGGCGATGCGATGCACGAGTCCTGCCTCGAGCAGGAAATCGAGTGCGCGATAGACAGTCGGTGGCGCCGCCTGTTCGCGTTCCCGGCCGAGCGCCGCCAGCAGATCGTAGGCCTTGACCGGCGTGTGGCTGCGCCAGACGAGCTCCAGCACACGCCGGCGCAGCGGCGTCAAACGCCGGCCGCTCGCGTTGCAGGTGGCGTCGGCCTTGCTGAGGGCCGCCGACACGCAACGACGATGATCGTGACGCGCCGGCGTGAAGCTGCGCAGGACGTGAGCGGGCACCGGGTGCCGCGCCGGCCCGGACGGGCGTGCCAGCTTCGACGCGCGCGGCCGGGACGTTTTCTTTGATGTTATCATCTAACCTGTTTTCACCCTCACCGCTCGTGCCGGCTCTGCGTACGATCGGCCGACGTCGCGAGCATGCCCGCCCACGATCCAAGTCTGCTGCTGTGGATACTCGGTTTCACCGCGCTGAGCTCGATGCTGAGCCTGGCGGCCGGCGCCGGCTACCTGCTGCTGCCGGCGCGGCTGCGCGAATACACGGTAGCACATCTGATCAGCTTCGCGACCGGCACCCTGCTCGGCGTGACGTTCATGGACCTGCTGCCCGAAGCACTCGAGGTACAGGCGCAGAACGGCCCGCAAGGCGTGATGATGACGGTGCTGGCCGGCATCTTCATCTTCTTCGTGCTCGAAAAGGCGCTGATCTGGCGTCATGCGCATCACGTCGACGGACACGGCCACGCGATGCATCACGTGAAGGCGGCGGGTCCGCTGGTGCTGGTCGGCGACACGTTTCACAACTTCCTCGACGGCGTGCTGTTGACGGCGGTGTTCGTCAGCGACTTCGAACTCGGCGTGCTGGCCGGGCTCGCGATGATCACGCACGAAATCCCGCAGGAACTCGGTGATTTCGCCATCATGCTCCACAGCGGATTCTCGCGCGCGCGCACGTTTCTGTGGAACGGCGTGTCGAGCCTCGCGATGGTATTCGGCGCGTTGCTCGCCTGGTGGCAACTTCCATTGCTGGAGCGCCATCTCGCGCACGTGATCGCGTTCACTGCCGCAAGCTTCATTTACATCGCGGTCGCCGATCTGATCCCGAGCCTGCATCGCGGCGTGAAACTCGGCGAAACACTCGCGCAGGTGACGCTGATCGTCGCCGGGATCGCGATGATCGGTCTGTTCCATGCGCACTGACGACAGCGCCACTCGCGCCCTCCAGCGGCAGGCCCTGCACGGGCTGCTGGCCTTTCTGCTGCTGCTCGCGACGACGGGCGGCGCGCTCCATCCGTACGCGCTGGAGCAGCATCACGGCGGCCATCCCTGCGCGGTCTGTCTCGCGAGCGCCAATGCCGGCGCCGCGCCGCTGCCGGTCGCGCTCACGCCACCACCATGCGACCGCACAAGCCTCGCGCATGGCACAGACCCGGCACCCTGGATTTCCCGCACGACCGCCGCCTACCGCGCGCGCGGACCTCCCGTCTGACACGAACCGCTTTGCGCCGGCGCCACCGCGCCGGGCTTTCAGTTCGTTCGCAGACGGAGATTCGACATGCATTCTCGTTTGAATGGGGTTGCCGCCTGCGCGGCCGCCTCGTTGTCGTGGGCGGCGCAGGCCGCCACCGACGCACCCGCCGCCGCGGCTGCGTCCCTGGTCCAGGAACAGATCATCGTCACCGCCGACCCGCTGCGCAGAGTCGACGCGCACCTTGCCCAGCCGGTGTCGGTGCTGCGTGGCGAAGCATTGCAGCGCCAGCCGATGCGCAATATCGGCGAAGCCGTGTCCTCGCAACTCGGCGTCACCAGCGCAGACTTCGGGCCGAGCGTCGGCCGCCCCACCATCCGGGGTCTGGGCGGCGCGCGGGTCCGCGTGCTCGACGACGGTGTCGGCACGATGGACGTCGCGTCGTTGAGCCCGGATCACGCAGTGGCGCTGGAGCCGCTGCTCGCACGCCAGATCGAAATCTTCCGCGGCCCCGCGACGCTGCTCTACGGCAGCGGCGCGAGCGGCGGCCTGGTGAACGTCGTCGACGACCGCATCCTGTCGGCACTGCCGGCGCGCTGGGGCGGCGCGGTGGTGGGGCAGTACGACACGGTGAACGACGGACGCACCGGCGCCTTCCGGCTCGACGGCGCCGTCGGCGAAACCCTCGCGCTGCATCTCGACGGGCTGCGCGTGGACACCGGCAACTACGACATCCCGAACTTCGCCGAACGGATGCCCGATCCGGGCGAACCGGCCGGCGAACTCGGCAACAGCGACGCCGGGATCGGCAACTACAGCGGTGGCGCCTCGTTCGTGCACGAACGCGGCTTCCTCGGGTTTGCCGTCAGCCGGCTCGACCGGGATTACGGCGTACCGGGCGGCCACGCCCATGGACACGAGGGTGAGGCCGCCGCGGCAGAACCCTTGCCGGACGACGGCGTCCGCATCGACCAGGCGCAGACGCGTGTCGACGTGAAAGGCGCGCTCATCGATCCGCTGCCCGGGCTGCGCGAAATCCGCACGCGCTGGGGCATCAACGATCACACGCACATCGAACTCGAGCCCGGCGGCGCCGTGGGCACCATGCTGATCAATCAGGAGACCGAGGGGCGGGTCGAACTCGTGCATACACCCTGGCTCGGTATCGACGGCGTGGTCGGCGTGCAGATCCAGGACCGCGATTTCGACGCGCGCGGCGCAGAGGCGTTCGTGCCGAAATCGACCCAGGATTCGGTCGCACTGTTCGTCGTCGAGAAGCGGGACTTCGGCCGCCTGCACGTGGACGCGGGATTCCGCTACGAGCACACCGATGCCGAGGACCTCGCCGCGGCGCGTGAGCTCAGCCACGGCGTGTACTCGGTGTCCGGCGGCGCGAGCTACCGGCACGCGCTCGGCTTCGAATTCGGCGGCTCGGTGACGCGCGCCGAGCGCGCGCCCGCCATCGAGGAGTTGTTCGCGAACGGACCGCATCTCGCGACGAACACTTTCGAGATCGGCAACCTCAATCTCGACACCGAGACGTCGACCAACATCGACCTCTTCGTGCGTCGCGGCGACGGGCGTTGGCGCTGGACGGCGAGCGTCTTCCACAACGACATTGCGAACTTCATCTTCGCACTCGAACAGGACCGCGACGGCGACGGTGTGGCGGACCGTGTCGAAGCGGATTTCGCCGACACCGGTCTGGTCATCGACGAGGAAGATGCGCTGCTGCTCGTGGCGCAGACGCAGGCGGATGCACGCTTCTGGGGCTTTGAGCTGGAGTCGATGTTCATGCTGATGGACGGTCCGTGGGGTCAGCTCGACTGGCGAGTGTGGCTCGACAGCGTCGAGGCCAGGTTCGATCGCCACGGCGATGTGCCGCGCATTCCGCCGCTGCGCATCGGCAGCGGGCTCGAGTGGTATCGTGACCGCTGGTCTGCCGGCCTCGCCGTCGTGCGCTACGCACCACAGAACGACGTGTCGAGACTGGAGACGCGGACCGACGGTTACGTCGATCTCAGTCTGCACGCCGAGTACGCGCTGCCGCTGCCCGACGATCGCGAGCTGCAGTTCTTCGCGCGCGGCACCAATCTCAGCGACGACGAGCAGCGTCGCCACACGTCCTACCTGAAGGACAGCGTGCCGTTGCAAGGCCTCGGTGCCCAGTTCGGCGTGCGACTGAGTTTCTGATCAGCGTCTCCGTCTCCGACGCGCGGCGGGGCTTCCGCCGCGCGTCGAGTGCTGCCAAGCTGCCAGCACACCCGCAGACAGGAGCATTCCACCCGCATGTCCCCGACGCTGGATGAACTGCGCCGCAAGACGAGCGCGAAATGGACCGTCTATCCACCCGACGTACTGCCGGCGTGGGTCGCCGACATGGACTTCGAGCTCGCGCCGCCGATTCGAGCCGCGCTGGACGCCCAGCTCGCCCGTCACGATCTCGGTTATCCGCCGATGTATGAACGTTCGGGACTCGCCGAGCTGTTCGCCACACGCGCTGCCCGGCGCTATGACTGGCACATTTCACCCGGCGAGGTCGAGTTCTTCAGCGACGTCGTGCAGGCGATCTACTTTGCGCTGCTGACGCTGACGAATCCCGGCGACGGCGTGCTGATCCAGACGCCGATCTATCCGCCGTTCCTGCACGCGGTCGACGAAACGGCGCGCCGCCGCGAGCTGTGCGAACTCGTGCCCGGCGCGACACGCCACGAGATCGACTTCGACGCGCTGGAGTCCGCCGCGGCACGCTCGACGTTGTTCCTGCTGTGTCATCCGCACAATCCGACCGGCCGGGCGTTCACGCGCGCGGAACTCGAGCGGCTGGCGGACCTCGTGCTGCGCCATGATCTGATCGTCGTGTCCGATGAGATACACGCCGACTTGATGCTCGACGCGCGCCGGCACGTGCCGTTCGCGAGCCTCGGACCCGAGATCGCCGCGCGCACGATCACGCTGACCGCGGCGAGCAAGGCCTTCAACGTCGCCGGCCTGTGTCTCGCGTGTGCGATCTTCGGCTCGACGTCGCTGCGGGCACGCTTCGCGAGCTTCCCGCATCACGTGCGCGGAGGCCGCAGTGCACTCGGCATCGCCGCGGCGGCGGCCGCATGGCGGGACGGCGATGCCTGGCTCGCCGACACGCTGGCGCTGTTGCGCGCGAATCGCGACACGCTCGCTGCCCACGTCGCGCGGGAATGGCCGGCGATCCGACATTTCGCGCCCGAGGCGACCTATCTCGGGTGGCTCGACTGCCGGCAGCTAGGACTCGGCGAAGAGCCGTATCGCTGGTTTCTCCGGGTCGCGAAGGTCGCGCTCGGCGAAGGCCCGGCCTTCGGGCCGCCGGGCGTCGGTTGCGTGCGTGTGAACTTCGCGACGACACCGGCAATCCTCGGCGAGGTGCTCGCGCGCATGAGTACGGCATTGACCGCGCGCGCCTGAATGGCTGAGCGTGAATCCACGCCAGTCGAAGTCGGCGAGCTTGGGTGACGGTGCCGGATGGCCTTGCGGCGACCGTGCGCGCACAGGACGTGCGCGCTCGAGCGATACAGGGATGTACTTGAGCGAGTCGACGCGGGGCCATCCGGCGCCGGCACCCCGGGGGTGGCACCTGCCCAGTGACCGATATTCACGCTCAGCCATTCAGGTGCGCGCGTCAGCGGACCGCGCCGGCAACCCGTTCAGCCGGTCAGACGCCCGGACTGGTAGTCGGTGATCGCCTGGCGGATTTCGGCGGCCGTGTTCATCACGAACGGACCATGCTGGACGACGGGTTCGCCGATCGGTTTGCCGGCGAGCAGCAGCAGGCGTCCACCCGACGCATCGCCTTCGAGCGTGACGATCTCGCCGTCGTCGAGCACCGCACCGACACCTTGCGTGAGCGCGGCGCCGGCGATCGCGATCGCGCCCTCGAACACGTAGACGAAGGCGTTGTGCGTCGCCGGTAACGGCAGCGTGCAACGCGCCTGCGGCGGCAGATCGATATCGAAATAGACGGGTTCCGTGCTCAGACCGCCGATCGGACCGCACACGGAACCTGTGGCCGTCGTGATCTCGCCCGCGATGACTTTCACGCTGATACCACCATCCAGGTGCACGACCGGAATGATCACGGCCGGGATGTCGCGATAGCTCGCCGGCTTCATCTTTTCGGCGGCGGGCAGGTTGATCCAGAGCTGGAAACCGCGCATGCGGCCTTCATGCTGTTGCGGCATCTCGGAATGGATGATGCCGCGACCCGCCGTCATCCATTGCACGTCGCCGCTCTTGAGGTCGCCGCGATTGCCGAGGTGATCCTCGTGCTGCATGTGCCCGTCGAGCATGTAGGTGACGGTTTCGAAACCACGATGCGGATGAGACGGGAAGCCGGCCAGATAATCGCCCGCATCGTAGGACGAGAATTCGTCGAGCATCAGGAACGGGTCGAGTTCTCCGCTCTGACCGTGTGCGAACACGCGTACCAGTTTGACGCCCGCGCCGTCGGTGGTCGGACGACCGTGCAGCAGGCGGCCGATGCGCCGCGCTCGTTGGCCTTTCTTCATGAAGATACCTCGCTTGGGTCGTCGACGATGGCGACACCGGCAGCGTACCGGAACGACCAGCGTTCGTCGCCGAGGTGACGTTGCCAGACGACCGCCGACGGCGGCAGCAGCATCAGCGTCCAGGTCTGCTGAACATGCCGCCATGCGCGCACGCCGCGAAACGCGGCGGGTTCGAGTATCGCGAGACACACGCCGCCGGGGTACCTCGCGGACTCGTAGCGAATGACGCCGATCTCGGCCACGCGCGCGTCGTTCGCGAGCGTCTGTGTCGCGGTGTAGTCGTCGGCCGCCGTCCAGCGCGCGCGCGCGGCGGCGAGCGGCGCCGCCGTCAGATCGAGATGTCGCGAATGGGCGGCGTGAAACTCGAACAGCGTCAGCTCCATGTGCGCGCGGCGTGACGCGAGTCCGGCGCTGTCGAGCCAGAATTTCAGCCGCCACCAGCCGGCCTCGGCACACGCTGTCGTGCGCTCTTCGGCACCGTAGAAGACGCCCGGTGTGTGCCGCGCACGGAAGCGCGAGCCGGCCGTGTCGGGTCGATAGCGGAAAGGCGTCGCCAGCAGCCAGTGCAGGCCGGCGACGCCGGCTGGCGACGGCGGTTTCGCCGCGTCGAGAATGTCTTCGAGCACGGCCTGGGCGCCGGGATCACCGTGCGCGAGATGCATGCTCGATACACGGTGTTGCGCTTCGACGGCGCGCCAGCCACGCCCCGCCCACGGCCGCGCCTCAGACGCGAGCGCGGTGGGCGTCCACGTACTCACAGGCGTGCAGCAGGCCGTCGATACGCTGGATGACTTCGGCCGGTGCACGATCGTCGAAGGCGCGGTTCGGCGTTTCGAGCCACAGCCGCGCAAATTCGTCGTTGCCACCGACCATTGCGAACAGCGCGCGGTACAGCCGGACGAACAGCGCCGCGAGTTCCCAGGTCTTGGACTCAGGGGGGATCTGGTAGCGCCCGTGCAGCAGTCGCGATGCGGTCGGCTGGCTGATGCCTAGCACCTGGCGCAGCACGCCGGGGCGCAATTGCAGCCGGGCGGCCGCTTCGACCACTGCCCGGCTCAGAACCCGGGCCCGGTCGTCGGCATTGGCGGAGGCGGGATCGAGCATTCCATCGTCCTGATCTGCGTCGAAACCATTCTAATGAATACGGAGCCCGCGTTCACCCGGGGCGTCGTCCGCGGCGGGTGTCATCCCTCGAGCATCGCGCGCAACGCATCGACGATGCCGTCCGCTCGTTCGCGGGTGGCGATGCGTCCGCGCTCGACGAGCTCGCCGAAACGGTCGAAATCGAACCCGGCACGCGGCGGCGTGTCCGGCGCCACGACCACGTCGGCGCGCATCGCCTCGAGGGTCGAGCCCCACGAACCGAGCAGTTCCCATGCATTGCCGAACACGCGCTTCAGACCGAGCGGCCGGTTCATCTGCTCCCACAGCCGCTCGAGACGTTCCGGATCGCCATCCGGCACCTGGCGCGCCGACGGCAGGACGTTGACGGCAATCTTCAGGCCGCAGCGCCGGCGGTTCAGCACGTCGACCGGCACGCGCGAGACGATGCCGCCGTCGACCAGCACGCGGCCATCGTGCTTGATCGGCGGGAAGAAACCCGGAATCGCCGAGGTCGCGAGCACCGCCGGCGCGACGCGCCCGCGATCGAGCACGGCGCGTTCGCCGCCCGCGATGTCGGCGGCGACGACTGCCACTGGCCGGCTCAGATCGGCGAACGTGCAGGAACCGAACGTCTCGCTCGCGGCACGGGCGATCTTGTGTCCGCCGAACAGCGAGATGCCGGGCAGGAGACGCGTATCGCGAATCTTGCGATTGCCACCGAGGAAGCTCTGCAGAAAACGCTCGGCCTCGCGCGTGTCGCCGCAGCGCGCGACGGTCAAGGCCGTGATCCCGCCCATGCTCGTGCCACAGAGGTAGTCGAGCGGCACGCCGCGTTCCTCGAGCACCTGCAAGACACCGACGTGGGCGAAACCTCGTGCGGCACCCGAGCTCAGCGCGATGCCGACTTCCTTGAACGTCATGTAGCGCGCGATCGAATCGAGGTTCGGATACTGTGTGCGGTCCCAGCGCCCGCGCGCCTCGCGCGCGCGATGCAGCTCGTCGTGCGCGACACAGAACGACCAGCGGCCCGGATCACCCGCCGGTCGCGCGTCGAGATAGACGCGCGTGACATCGGCGAGTCCGGCGCTGCTCGCGATCCGATGCAGGCCGTCTTCATCGAGTTCTGGCGTGACGAGGCTGACGACGACGTCGGCGCCCTGCAGCAGCGGGGTCAGCAGCGGCAGTTCGCCGGGCGTCGCGTGGAAGACGAGATACTGCCCGCCGGCGGCATGCTGTCGCCAGTGATCGATGCGTGCACGCAGGCGCGCCTGCGCGCTGCGCGCATCGCTCGCCTCGAGTGCGAGCACGCCGAGTTCGGATCCCGGTGCGTAACAGCGAACCGCGCGCATCACGGTATCCACGAAATGGCGCACCACCGGGCCGTGCGGCACCCCGACGATCACGGCGAGGCCGGGCCGTCGCGCCTCGTGTCGCGTACGATTGCGCAGACGCTCGATCAGGAGCCGCGTGAGGCTGCGATGCAATGCGGGCTCACGTTCGAGCAGGGCGAGGAACGCCGGACCGTCGAGCGACCAGGTGACGGTGTCGCGCGCCGCGACCAGCGTCGCCGACACCGGCATGCCCGAGAACAGCGACATCTCGCCGAATACCTGACCGGGTCCGAGCATCACGCCGCGCCAGTCGCCATCGATCCCGGGATCCGGCAATACACGTACGACACCGCGCGCGACGGCCTGGAAGGAGCGGCCGACTTCACCGATGCGCACGATGATGTCGCCTTGCGCGTACTCGCGGCGTGGCATCTCGCGGCTCAGACGCGCGAGCGACGCGGCGGAAAGTTCCGCAAAGAACGGTACGTCGCCTAAGTCGAGCATTTCACCAGTTCACGGCCCGCGCGCGGCGCCGGCCGTCCCCCTACTGGTCTGTCCCGCGCCGACATTAGGCCACCCGGAGGGGGCCCGCAACCAGCGCACAGGCTCAAGCGCCGCCGACGCGCTGCCGCCGGCGCGCGCACACCGCGATCCAGAAACCCGCCGTCCCGATCAGCGATCCAGCGAGCACGCACGACCACACCACCGTCGGACTCCTGCTTGCGGCCCACACGCTCGCCGTCCACAACGGGGCGACTGCCATCGCAATCATCATCGGCAACGCCAGCGCACCCATCGTGCGCGCGTAGTACCGACGTCCCAGCCACTCCGCGGGCGCGACACCGCGCAGGATGGTCGTGATGCCGTGGCCGATCGCGAACAGGGCCGAGAACAGACAAGCGCCCGCGAGACCGGATGGCGCGACGATCAATACGACGAGCGCGAGTGGTACCAGCACGGTCGTCACGGCGCCGAGACGCGCCAGGCTGGCGCTGCGACCCAGCGTCACGAGAAAGATGCGCGCGCCGACCTGCACGGGTCCGATCAGCGCGAAGGCGAAATAGATCTCGCGATTCGGCACACCCTCGACGCGCAGCAACGGCACGAACTGGAACAGGATGCTGGACGCCGTCAGGCTGTAGGAGGTGTACCAGAGCACCAGCCCCCAGAACACGGGATTGCGCAGCCTGGCCCGCATCACGGCCTGGGCGTCGGTACGCACATCGTCGTGCGCGGAGACCTGCGGATGTGCCGGCGCCCACGGCGGGGCGAACACCCAGTGGATCGGTGCGCAGACGACGAGATTGAACGCGGCGAGCACGAGCAGTGCGTCGCGCCAGCCGACGGCCGGCTCGAGCGCGCCGATCAAAGGCACGAACACCGTGCCCGAGAACCCGGTGACGAGCGTCACGGCGGTCATGCCGCGGCGGGCGTCGTCGCCGAAGTGCTGGTTGACGAGCGCGAACAGCGACTCCATCAAGACGCAGGCCATGCAGGCGCCGAGCGCCAGCCACAGCGCGAAGAACGCGGGCAGCGATTCGATGCGCGACCACACGAGGAGCAGCAGGCCGGCGCCGATCGACCCACACGTCATCAGCATGCGGCCGCCGTGGCGATCGAGCACGGTCGCGACAGGATAGGCGGCGAGGCCGGTGACGAGCAGCCCGACGGTCAGTGCGCCGTTCGCCGCGGTGACCGGCCACTGGAGTTCGGCGAGCATCGGTCCGACGAACAGCGGAAAGCTGTAGTACAGCGTGCCCCACGACACGAGCTGCGCGACCGCCAGCGGCCACAGCATCACCCACGGCGCATGCCGCCGGCGCCACAGCGACGTCATATGGCCGGCAGACATCCGAACCTGCGCCGGATCGGCGGGGTGTTCCGTGCCGGATTCGCGCAGTGGCGCCGGCCGGGATGCGGCGTCCTCGTCATGCCCGGGAAGACGCGGCCGTTCACCCGGCGTTACGCGTGTCCATAGACATGATCGAGCGCCGACTTCAGCATCAGCCGGCGTTCAATCAGCTTCAGACCGTGGCGTGCGAACAACCGCGGCAGCGTGCGCCGGTCGAAGTAGTAGAGATGTTCGGACGGTTTGATTTCGCGCCAGGTCTCGAGCCGGCGCGGGGTCGTGAAGTGGCCGACGTCCGGCGTGCGGATCTCGATCACGCCGCCCGGGGCGAGCAGGCGCTTCAACTCGGCGACGGTCGCGTTCAGATCGGGCACGTGCTCGATTACGTCGTACATCGACAGCACATCGAAAGAGGCCGCGGGATAGTGCTGTGAGTCGAGTGTTCCGCAAGTGACCTGCGGCAACCGCAGCGTGTCACGGGCGAAGGCGACGGCGGCCGCCTCGAGTTCGACGCCCCATGCATCAAAACCCGCCGCAGCCGCCGCTTCGACGACGAAACCCGCCGAACAGCCGACATCGAGCCAGCGCCCGCGCGCCACGAAGCGCTTCCTGATCCGGGCGACCCAGCGTGCGCAGCGCGCACGCTTCTTCCCGGCTTTGCGGATGTAGCCGCCACTGTAGGCGGCGTCGTAGGTCCCGGCGATGACGCCGGACACGGGGCGTGGATTGATCAGCACCAGTCCGCAGCCGCGACAGCGGACGAACGGTTCACCGCGCTGCTCGAACAGCGGCGCGAAAACGGTGCCGTCGCAGACGGGACAGTCGATGCGCTCGAACGAAGGCTGGGCGCTGGTCATCGGCGTGCGCGGCGCGCCGCGATGGCGCGCCGCGATGAGGGCATCGCGCGAGAAGCGGCCGGCTCGAACGGCGTCAGGCCGCTGCCTTCTCGACCATGCTCGCCCGCATCCGCGCGGTGGCCGCCTCGTCGATCAGCATCGTCGCCGGATCGATCACCACGCCGTAGCGCTCGCGCGCCGCCTGCAGTGACACGTACTCGTCGAGCACATCCTCACGCACCTGGGCGGCATCGCGCTCCCACGGGTTGCCGTAACCGCCACCGCCGGTGCTCTCGAACATGAAGGTCTCGCCATAGGCGAACGGATGCCCGCACAGCAGCGGACTCTTCCAGTTGCCTTGCTCATCGAGTCCGCCGATCACTTCGCGGCGGCCGTCCTTGTAGATCTTGATCTGGCGCTGCACGTCGGAGTGCTGGCCACCGGCAACGCCGGGGCTGCCGGCGAGCGTGCGGGCCGTTTCCATGCTGAGCTCGCCGTCGGCGAGGTAACGCACCTTGAACACGGCCCCGAGGCCGCCGCGGAATTTGCCGGGGCCCGCGCTGTCCTGGCGCAGTTCGAAGGCCTCGTAGGCAATCGGGAACAGCAGCTCGGCGGTTTCCGCCGGCATGTTCATGCAGTTGCCGAGCGGATCCTCGGTGACGTTCATGCCGTCGTTGTACGGCGTCGCCCCCCAGCCACCGGCGGGCAGATCCGAGAAGACGTCAGTCGCGCCATTCGGCGCGATGACCGACGACACGAACCAGTTGCAGTCGGCGCTCGTCGAACCGGTGACGCGTTCCGGAATGGCCTTGGCCAGCGCCTGCCAGATGGCGCTCGTGATCTTGGCCGAGGTCAGTGTCGTGCAGCCGATCGTCGGTGCCGGCCATTTCGCGTTCAGCCACGACCCCTCGGGCACGACGATCTTGATCGGGTTGAACATGCCCTGGTTCTGCGGTGCATGCGGGGCGAGGAAGAATTGCAGCGAGTACAGCGCGGCCGATGCGGTGTTCGCGAACGGCGAGTTGATCGCGCCCTTGACGACACTGTCGGTGCCACTGAAATCGACGGTGATGTCCGAGCCCTTGACGATCAACTTGACCTTGATTTCGATCGGCTTGGTCGAGAAGCCGTCGGTATCGGCATAGTCCTCGCCTTCGTACACGCCGTCCGGGATCTCGACGATGCTCTTGCGCACGATGCGCTCGGTGTATTCCTGGAGCTGTTTCATCGCCGCCTTCAACGTGACGATGCCGTACTTCGCCGCGGCACGCTGCATCTCCTGTGCGGCCGCACGCAGGCAGCCGACGTGCGCCTGCAGATCGCCTTTGACGAAGTGCGGCGTACGCGTGTTGTTGACCATGATCTCGACGATGTCGTCACGCATCACACCACGCTCGTAGACCTTCACCGGCGGCAGACGCAGGCCTTCGCCCGCGATGTGCGTGCCCGCGAAGGCCTGACCGCCGGCGGCACCGCCACCGAGATCCATCCAGTGCCCACGGCTGACCGAGAAGCCGAGCAGTTCCTTCTCGAAATAGATCGGCGTGAGGAACGTGATGTCGTTGATGTGCGTGCCACCCTTGTACGGATCATTGACGCAGATGATGTCGCCCTCGTGAATGTTCGCGATGCCGAACTTCTCGATGATCGCTTCGGCACTGTATTTCATCGCCGCGAGATGGATCGGGCAGTTCGCGGCCTGCGACAGCAACTGGCATTCGTAGTCGTAGATCGCATTCGAGAAATCGATCATGTCGGCGAGGATCGGCGAGAACGATGCGCGCTGCAGCACGGTCGTCATGCGATCACTGGCGTATTCGAAGATGCTGCGAAGCACCTCGAAGGTGACCGGATCGACTTTGGTCTGCTCGATGACCGAGGTATCGACGGTTACTTTCTTGTCCATGCCAGGCTCCTCAAACGTTGGACACGAGATTGCGGCTGATATCGATGATCAGGTTGCCGAAGCGGTCGACGGTGCCGACTGCGTTCGGTGGCAGGACGGCGCAGGCGTGCTCGTATTCGACGATGCACGGGCCGTCGATCGTGGCGTCCGGCTTAAGTGCGTGGCCGTCGTACACTTTGCTCATATGCCACGCCCCGTTGAAGTAAATCTGCCGTTCGCCCTTCACCGCCTCACCGCCGCTGCCACCGACCTCGATCGGCGGCGGCGCGTCGGTGCGGCCGATGCCCGTCACGCCGAGTGACACGAAGGCCGGCGCGAAGTCGCTCGAACTGACGCCGTATTCCCGCTTGTGCACGCTGTGGAAGGTTTCGATGATCCCTGCCACACCGCTCGGCGTCAGCTTGCCGTCCGGAACCGGAGTCTCGACCTCGTAGGTCTGGCCCACATAGCGCATCTGCGCGGTTCTATTCGTGTCGATGTCTTCCCGGCTGACGCCTTCCGCTTCGAGCAGCCGCACCGCGTCCGCTTCGAGTTTCGAGTATAGCGTATTGAGATCGGCCAGATTGGCGTCGGCGACCGGCGAAAAATGAAAGACCTCGAGATCGTGCCGCAGATCCATCGCCGTCGCCCCGAAGGCCGACGCGACGCCGGCGTGGATCGGCATAACGACCTTCGGGATGTTCATCGATTCGGCGACGAAACAGGCATGCATCGCGCCGGCGCCGCCGAAGCTCGCGAGGATGAAGTCGCGCGGATCACGGCCGCGCGACACCAGCACCTTCTTCACCGCCTGCGCCATGTTTTCGCAGCCGATGCGGATCATGCCGTCGGCCGTCTCGATCGCCGACAGACCGACTTCCGCCGCGAGGCGCTCCATCGCGGCCTCGGCACCCGCCTTGTCGAGCGTCATCTTGCCGCCGAGCGTCGGTTCGATCCGGCCGAGCAGCAGATTCGCGTCGGTGATCGTCGGCTCGATGCCGCCGAGTCCATAACAGACCGGACCCGGGCTCGAACCGGCGCTGCGCGGTCCGACGCGCAGCGACCCGCCTTCATCGACCCAGCCGACCGAGCCGCCGCCGGCGCCGACACTGTGGATGTCGAGCATCGGCACGATGCACGGGATTTCCCATTCGATTTCGTGATCGCGGGTGATCAGACCGTGCCCGTTCTCGACGATCGACACGTCGAAGCTCGTACCGCCGACGTCGGTGTGGATGATGTTCGGGAATTCCGGCAGCAATCTGCTCAGATACCCGGCGTAGGCGACGCCGCCCGCCGGACCGGACTCGATGAGCTCTTCCGGGTGGAGTTTGGCGTAGGCGACACCGCAGATGCCGCCGGAGCTCTTCAGGATCAACAGGCGTCCGGCGAAACCCTCGGATTTCAACGCGTTCTCGAGGCGCTCGAAATAGACCTCCATCACCGGGATCGTCGCGGCGCGGATCGCGGTCGTCGTGAAGCGGCCATGTTCGCGGAAGACCGGGCGGGTTTCCGACGACAGGACGACATAGGTGTCGGGATTGATTTCCTTGATGATGTCGCGCATCTCGACTTCGTGCGCGCCGTTCTTGTAGGAATTGATGAAGGCGACGGCGACCGAGCGGATGCCGTGCTGCTTGATCTTGTTGGCGACTTCGAGCGCCTGTTCGCGCGGCAGCGGGCGGACGACCTCGCCGTGCACGTCGATGCGCTCGCCGACCGTGTAGCGGAAGCGGCGCTTGATGATCGGTTTCGGTTTGGTCTGGTACGGGTCGTAGAGCCGTTCACGGTGCTGGCGCGCTATTTCGATCGTGTCGCGGAAGCCGTCGGTCGTCACCATTGCGGCGTCCGGATAGTCACGGACGATCAGCGCATTCGTCGCCGTGGTGGTGCCGTGCATCAAATAGGAAATGCGGGCGAGGGGGATGTTCGCCGCCTTGATCGCGTTGACGACGCCGACCGCCCGATCGTGCTTGGTGGTCAGCACTTTCGACGACACCTGCTGTCGTGATTCGTCGTCCCACGCGAACAGATCGGTGAAAGTGCCACCGACGTCTATGCCCACACGCCACATGTCGTTTCTCCTCGTCTCATTCGATGTTGGGGAACCCCTGCAACAGCAGGATTTCCGCGGGCCATGAACGGCCCGTCCGTCACGGCCCTGGATGGACGCGTGGCGGGCTTCCCGAAATACCGCGGTCGCGCGGCCTCGCTCAGGCGCGGACGCGCGCCGATTTCGGATCGTACAGCGGCGCGAGCGATACGCGCGCTGCATGGCGCTCGTTGCCGATCTCGATTTCGTAACGACCCGACAGGATGAAATCGTCGCTGACCCCGCCGTCGTTCGCGACATAGCCCATCGCGACGGCGGCGCCGAGTGTATGGCCGTACATCGCCGACGTCGTATACCCGTTCAGCACGCCGTCGCGATAGATCGGCTCGTCGTGATAGAGCAGCGGCTCGGGGTTGTCGAGCACGAACTGCATCATGCGCCGCTTCAGGGGCCCCGCGTCGCGCTGGCGCAGCAGGGCGTCTCGGCCGACGAAACCGCCGGTCTTGTCCCACGCGCAAGTGAACGCGAGTCCGGCCTCGAGCGGCGTGTCGTGCGGACCTATGTCGTGGGCCCACTCGCGGTAGGCCTTCTCGATACGCAGCGAGTTCAAGGTGTGATAGCCGCAATGGCGCAGGCCGAACTCGGCCCCCGCGGCGATCAGCGCGTCATACACCGGCAGCGTGAAGGCCGTCGGCACGTAGAGTTCCCAGCCGAGTTCGCCGACGTAGGTCAGGCGCAGCGCGAGCACGGTCTGATAGCCGATGCGGATTTCGCGCGCGGTGGCGAACGGGAACGCGGCGTTCGACAGGTCGTCCTGGGCGATTCGCTGCAGCAGGGCGCGGGCATTCGGGCCCTGGACGTTGAGCATCGACCAGCTCCCGGAGACGTCGGTCACGATGCAGCAGGCATCCCCGGGAATGTGTTTTTTCAGCAGGTGCTCGACGTGGGTATGCGTGAAGGCGGCGGTGACGACGAAGTACTGATCCTCGGCGAGACGCGTGATGGTGAGATCGGCCTCGATCCCGCCATGTTCGTTCAGCAACTGGGTGTAGACCACCTTGCCTACCGGCACCGCCATGTTCGCCGTCGCAATCCGGTTCAGCACGCGCTCCGCGTCACGACCCTGGACCAGGAATTTCGAGAACGACGTCTGCTCGAAGACCCCGACCGCCTCGCGTACCGCAGTGTGTTCCTCGGCGTTGTTGCCGAACCAGTTCTGACGGCCCCACGAATACTCGTATTCCGGCTTCTGGCCCGGTCGCGCGTACCAGTTCGGCCGCTCCCAGCCGGCCGATTCGCCGAAGCAGGCGCCGGCCGCGGCGAGCCGGTCGTGGAGAATGCCCTTCTTCACGCCGCGCGCCGTCGTCCACTGCCGGAACGGCCAGTGGTCCTGGTAGCCGATGCCGAGCGACTCGGTCATGCGATCGGCGAGATAGCGGTCGTTGTCCTGCCAGCGATGTGCGCGGCGCAGATCGACCGACCACATGTCCATCGGCGCCTGGCCCTCGGCGATCCAGCGCGACATCACCATGCCGACACCACCACCGGACAGGATGCCGAGCGAATTCATGCCGGCGGCGACGAAGAAATTCTGCAGGTTCGGCGCCGGCCCCATCAGGTAGTTGTGATCCGGCGTGAACGATTCGGGACCGCAGAAGAAGAGTTTGATGCCATGGTCCATCAGCGCCGGCACGCGCTGCATCGCTTTTTCCATGTACGGCATCATGCGATCCCAGTCGGCCTGGATGTCGTTGAAGCAGAAATCCTCGGGGATGCCATTCATGCCCCAGGGTTTGGCGATCGGCTCGAAGAAGCCGAGCATGATCTTGCCGGCCTCCTCGCGAATGTATGCCGCATTGCCGGGATCGCGCAGGATCGGGAGCATCTTGTGCACGCCCTCGATCGATTCGGAGATCAGGTAGTAGTGCTCGCAGGCCTGCAGCGGCACGTTGACGCCCGCCATGCGGCCGACTTCGCGCGCCCACATGCCGGCGCAGTTGACGACATACTCGGCCTGGATGTCACCGCGATCGGTGCGCACGCCGGTGACCCGGCCGTTGCGCTGTTCAATGCCGAGGACTTTCGTCTGCTCGAAGATGCGCGCTCCCCCCATCCGCGCACCGCGGGCGAGCGCCTGGGACACGTCGGCCGGATTCACGCGGCCGTCGTGCGGAAAGTGGAACGCGGCCTTGACGTCCGAGACGTTGGCGAGCGGCCATATCTGCTGGACTTCGGCGGCGGAAATCTCGTGATTCTCGACGCCGAAGCAGCGGGCCATCGCACAGCCGCGACGCATCTCGTGCGCCTTGTCATCCGTCATCGCGAGCTGGATCGAACCGCAGTTGATGATGCCGGTCGCCTGTCCCGTCTCGGTTTCGAGACGACGGTAGAGATCCTGCGTGTACTTCGCGAGCTTGGTCTGCGCCTCGGTATCGCGCAGCGTCGTCAGCAGGCCCGCCGCGTGCCAGGTCGTGCCACAGGTGAGCTGCTTGCGCTCGAGCAGTACGACGTCCTTCCAGCCGAGCTGCGTCAGATGATAGGCAATGGAACTGCCGATGACGCCGCCACCGATGATGACCACGCGGGCGGTGGTCGGAAAGGGATTCGACATGACGCGAACGGCCTCTTGCGAACGATTTACGGGGGGAAGCGGGCAGAAAACGGCGAGCCCGGGAGTCGAACCATAGCCAAGGACTTTTCAAATTTCAATAAATCGGCGGAAAATTTTTCAAATAAAGAAATCGCTGCAATGCAGCGATCGGCGCGTCCTGAATTTTCTGCGTGTTCCCGGTGCACCGTCGCCCGACCGCTCCGACACCCGGCACGGCACTTAGGGAAACTCTGAACAAGTCCCTCGTGGACTTGTTCAGAGTCGCCGAGCCCGAAGCAAGTTCGGGCTCGTCTCCGCGAATCAAGTGCTTGCGCATTTGTTCGCGGGCGGGCCATCCATGGCCCGCGGAAACTCTGCTTTTGCAAAGTTTCCTTAGTACGTCGGCGGTGTCATCGCCCACAGGACGACCGCCTCGGCACGTCCCGGATTGCAGTAGCGGTGCGGGCTCGTGCTAGGGAAGCTGAAACTGTCGCCGGCGGAGAGGACGGTCGACGCGCCGTCGATCCACAGTTCGAGCTGGCCGCACACGACATAGCCCGCCTCTTCGCCCTCATGCGTGTAAGGGCTGTCGCCGCTCGATGCGCCGGGCGCGAACGTCGAGTACAAGAGGCCGAGATGACGCACGGCCTGCGAATTCAACTGGTAGTCATCGATGCCGTCGGCATAGCTGATGTGCCGGCGCTGGTCGCGGCGCACGATGTATTGTTCGACGCGTGCGCCCGGTTCCTGCGGCAGAAAGAACCACGAAATATTGACGCCGAGCGCGCGGCTCAGGTCATGCAGCGTCTTGATCGACGGTGACACGAGATCGCGTTCGAGCTGGCTGAGATGACCGACCGAGATCCCGGTCGTCGCCGAGACCGCCTGCAACGTCTTGTTCTGGCGCAGGCGCAGTGCCCGCAGTTTGCCGCCGATGAGCCCGTCTTCCTTCACCACGGCAACCTCCTCGGTGCCGCGTGCCGGCTCACGCCGCGCGGCATGCGTGGCGCGGCTGTCGCTCTGCGATTGACGGGCGGTCGTCTTCGGGTCGCGCACGCGGCTTTCTCCTGGTTGCGGTTCTCGCCGCGAAAGTGCTTCGGGTTCCGGCGCAGGCGCGATGCGGGTGCAGGTGCGGCCGACAGCACCGCCGGCGATCTGCCGCGTTTCCTTGATCTGCGACGTCGATCACCGCACGGGTGGGCGCTACTATTCGTCATGCACTCACCTGCCGGCAAGCCCGGCGCCTTCCGCGAGGAGTCACGATGAACGAGGTCTACGTCGCCGGCGTCAGCATGACGCACTTCGGCAAGCAACTGAACCGCTCGACCAAGGATCTGGCCGCCGAGGCGCTCAACGGCGCACTGGCCGACGCTGGCGCCCGACGCGAGCAGATCGGCGCAGCGTTCTACGGCAACTGCGTGCAGGGCCATATGGAAGGCCAGGACATGATCCGCGGCGAAATCGCGCTGCGCGCCGCCGGTATCGAAAAAATACCTGTCATCAACGTCGAAAACGCCTGCGCCACCGGCAGCACGGCGCTGCACATGGCGGTCGCCTACGTCAAGAGCGGCGCCTGCGACATCGCGCTCGCGATCGGCGTCGAGAAGATGTTCTCGACCGACAAGGCGCTGACGTTCGCCGCGTTCGATGGCGCCTGGGACGTGCATACGGTCGAAAAGAACCGCGATCTGCTGATGAGCATCGGCGATGGCGTCCCGGTACCGCCGGGCTCGCAGTCCGACAAGCCGTACAGCGTGTTCATGGATGTCTATGCCGGGTTGTGCCGCCTGCACATGAAGACGT
>JADZCB010000141.1 GCA_020851775.1 Gammaproteobacteria bacterium | reverse complement strand
TCGGTTCGGACAGGCCGTAGGCCAGCAGCAGTCTGCCGGCGACGATTGCCGGCAGCAGCGCCTCGCGCTGTTCGGGCGAGCCGTTCTCGACGAGGTTCATGCCGCCATAGAACGCAGCATGGATGTACGGGCCCGCGAGCGAGGTGCCGCCCTGCGCGAGCTCCTCGATCACGGCGACCGCGGCGGAGATGTCGACGCCCGAGCCGCCGTAGGCCTCGGGGACGGTCAGTCCGATCAGGCCCATGTCGGCGATCTCGGCGAACAGCCCGCGGTCCCAGGTCTGCGCACGATCCCACTCGATACGCTTCGTCCGCGGCATCTTCGCGGCGACGAAGCGGCGCAATTGACGCCTGATCTCGGTGACGTGGTCGGCCTCTCCGGCGAGCGCGTGCTCGAACACGGGCTTATTCTCCGGTGAGCCGCGGCGCGCGTTTCTCGCGCGCGGCCTTGACCGCTTCCCGGCGATCGGCCAGATGGTTCGACGCCGTCTCCCAGCCGATCGACGCGTCCATGATCTGGGCGGCGAGGGCGCGCAGCGGAATGTTGGTCACCGCCTTGGTCCAGCGCACTGCGAAGCGCGGATTGCCCTGCAATTTGGCGACGAGTTCATCGATCTTGGCGTCGAGCTGGTCGGCCGGCACAGCGTAGTTGATGAGACCGAGTTCCGCAGCGCGCGCCGCGGTCAGCATGTCGCCGGTCATCAGCAGCTCCTTCGCCCGCGCATAGCCGATGAGTTGCGGCCAGATCAGCGCGCCACCGTCGCCGGCGACAAGGCCGACCTTCACGTGCGGATCGCCGATCAGTGCCGTCTCGTCGGCGACGATGATGTCGCACAGCAGTGCAAGCGTCGCCCCGAGCCCGGCGGCGGCTCCGTTGAGGCGGCAGAGGATCGGCTTCTCGAGCTCGAGCAGCGAGCCGACGATGCGTTTCGCGTCCCACCCGATCGCGCGGAAACGGGCAGGATCGTCGATCTGCTGTTCGAACCAGTCGAAATCACCGCCGGCGCAGAACGCGCGCCCGCGCGCCGACAGCACAATGATGTCGCTGTCGGCATCGCGCTGCAGATCGGTGAAGACGCGCGCGAATTCTTCGTGCATCGGCTCATCGACGCCGTTCATGCGGTGACTGGACGTGATGTAGGCATACAGCACGCGACCACGCCGCTCGAAGCTGAAACGTTGCCAGGGTTGCGTGGTGATGTCGAAGGCATGTGTCATCGGAAACCTCGCGGGCTAAAGAGAAGGCTCAAGAAAAGCTCAGGCGCGGCAGCACGCTCAACAGGCGTACGAGCTCGGTCTGGCGGTGCGTACTGGTCTTGATGAACACCGATTTGAGCTGCGAACGCACCGTCGAGATTTCCAGCCCCGCATCGCGGGCATAGTCCTGGGGCGTCGCGCCGTTCGCGATTGCGATCGCCAGATCGGCTTCTCGTCGCGACAGCGCGTAGAGCGTGCGCAGCAAGGCCACTGCCTCGGGTGGGTTCGGGGTGGCGCGCGGCACCAGCACCATCACCGCAGGATCGGCACGCAACTGGTACGTGTCCTGCCGTTCCGGCAGGCGCAGCAGATAGCAGGGCAGGCCGGCGCCGCGATCGCCGCCCGGTGACTTCAACAGCAAGGCGTTCGGCATGCCGGTCGCGATCACCTTTTCGATTTCCTCAGCGAACTTCTTGCGCATCGGCGCCGACGTCACTTCGAGCACGCCGTCGACCACCGCGAGTCCCTGATCGTTGAGGAACAACGTTTCGGCCGCCGCGTTGGCGAACAGGACGCGATGCCACTGGTCGAGGATGAAGAGGCTCGACGGCAGGTATTGCAGCGAACCGAGGCTCGGTGCGAAGTGATCGCGGAAGCTGCGCGTCTTGTAGAACAGCTTCGATGCGCGGGTCAGGTGGACGGCCAACTGGCGCAGGAAGCGCATGTCGCCTTCGTCGTGGGGGCCCTGTTCGGCGCGCCGATTCAGGCCGAGATAGGTCACGAGCCCGCCCCCTTCACCCATGCGCATGCCGGTGAAGTAGCGATAATCCCATTTCTGCAGGAATTCACGGAAGAAGCGCTCGCGCTTGATGCGCTGGGGCGCGAACACCTCATGGCACTGGTACCACTGCCCGACCGGCAGTCCCACGGCATGCATGCGCCGGTAGTCGATCGGGTAGTAATGCGTATCGTAGTCGCGGATGATTTCGGCGAGTTCCTCGGCCGAAGAACCGACGACGCCGCCGGCGGCGTGTAGCAGAATCGTCTCGGTGCGCGTATCGAGGACCATCAGGTGCACGCCACGCGATTCGGTGCGCACGGCGAGTTCCTGCAGGAATGTGTCGAGCACGGACGGGTCGAAAATCGCTTCGTAGAGATTGGCGATCAGTCCGTCGGTGGAGGCGGCCGTGACCCGCGTCGACATGGTGTGAATTCCTTCGCGCACTGGCGCAGCGCGCCAATATAACAGCGGCCCGATGCCCTCAATTCCCCCATTCTGAGGAAAGTCTTGTGGCAGGTGACATCAGCGCAGCGCGCCGTGGCCACGAGTCGACACGGCGAGGGGCCAGGGCGATGGATGCGACATGCCACGGCAATTGAACTTCCCGGTCGACACCAGCCGGCCCGGCGTCGCGGCGAACGGCCGTTACGGCATGGTCGCGACCAGTCAGCCGGCGGCGACCGCCGCCGGTCTCACGCTGCTGCAAGAAGGCGGAAGCGCAGTCGATGCAGCGATCGCGGCGAATCTCGCGCTGGCCGTCACCGAGCCGTACATGTGCGGGCCGGGCGGTGATCTGTTCGCGCTGGTGTGGGATCCGTTCGGCCGTTGTCTGCACGGACTCAATGCGAGTGGCCGCAGTGCATCGCGTCGCAGCCTCGGTGCCTTGCGCGATGCGCTCGGTGGCGTCGCCGCGATCCCGCACCGCGGGCCGCACTGCGTGACGGTGCCGGGCGCGGTCGACGGCTGGAGCCTCTTGCACCAGCGCTTCGGGCGCCTGCCGTGGGCGACGCTGTTCGAACCCGCCATTGCGCTCGCGCGCGACGGTTTCGTACCGGGGCCGGTGACGCTGCGCTGGTGGGCGCGCGCCGTCGCGGACGTGGGCCGCGATCCGATCGTGCATGGACAGATCGGACCTTTTCTCGACGTCTTCGCGCCCGCCGGCCGGGTACCGCGTGCCGGCGCGACGATCGCGAATCCGGACCTCGCCGCGACGCTCGAACGGCTGGCGTCGCGCGGACGCGCAGGCTTCTACGACGGCGCGTTCGCGCAGAGCGTCGTTGCTGCGCTCGCGACTGCCGGCGCGGATTTCTCGGGTGACGATTTTGCGCGGTGCCACGCCGACTGGGTGACACCGCTGACGACCGACTACCGTGGCGTCACGGTCTGCGCGCTGCCGCCGAACGGGCAGGGTGCGGCAGCCCTGCAGATGCTGAACATTCTCGAAGGCTACGCACCGACGGCACCGGATGCGGTCGACTGGTGGCATCGGTACATCGAGGCGAAGAAACTCGCCTTCGCCGATCGCGCGCGCTGGTATGCCGATCCCGCCTTCGCGCAGGCGCCGCTGGGACACCTCCTCGACAAGGGCTATGCCGCGCGACGGCGCGCAGAGATCGATCCCGCACGCGCGGCCGCACATTGCGAGCCGGGGATGTTTCCCGGTGGCGACACCACCTATCTCGCGGCCGCCGATCGCGACGGCATGATGGTGTCGCTGATCCAGAGCATCTTCAATCCGTTCGGATCGGCACTCGTCGTCCCCGGGACCGGCTTCGCACTGCAGTCGCGCGGCGCCGGTTTCGCGCTCGATCCCGCGCATGCGAACGTCTACCAGCCCGGCAAGCGGCCGTTCCACACGATCATGCCCGGGTTCGCCATGAAAGATGGCCGGCCGTGGCTCGCTTTCGGCGTGATGGGCGCGGACATGCAGCCGCAGGGTCAGGTCCAGATTCTCGCGAACCTGCTCGATTTCGGTGACGACGTCGCACGCTGTGCCGTGCGTCCGCGGCTCCGCCATGCGGGCGGCGCACAGCCGAATGGCTTGGACGAACCCGGGGTCGGCACGGTGTTCGTCGAACCGGCCATGCCGGGCGCGGTGGTCGACGGTCTGCGCGCACGTGGTCATCACGTACGCGAGATCACCGATCCGATAACCGACTTCGTCGGCGGATATCAGGGTATCCTGTGCGACCCCGTGTCCGGCCTCTACCGCGGCGGCTCCGAGCCGCGCTTCGACGGCTGCGCGCAGGGGTATTGAATCCTTCCCGGTCCCGAAGTCGCCGATGTCCAGCAAGCCCGCCCGCGCCCCTGTATCCGTCACGCCACCCAGAATCGGCTTCGTCAGCCTCGGCTGCCCGAAAGCGCTGGTCGACTCCGAGCGCATCCTCACGCAGCTCAGGCTGGACGGTTACACGATCACGAACGAGTACGCCGACGCCAATGTCGTCGTCGTCAACACCTGCGGCTTCATCGACAGTGCGCGCGCGGAGTCGCTGTCGGCGATCGGTGAGGCGCTCGCCGAGAACGGTCGTGTGATCGTCACCGGCTGCCTCGGCGCCGAGGCCGAGCACATTCGCACCGCACACCCGGACGTGCTCGCGGTGACGGGCCCCCAGCAGTACGAGGCGGTGGTCGGCGCCGTGCACGAGCACGCGCCAATCGACGTCGTCCATGATCCGTTCGTCGACCTGCTGCCGCCGCAGGGCATCAAGCTGACGCCGCGGCATTACGCGTACCTGAAGATCAGCGAGGGCTGCAATCACGCCTGCAGTTTCTGCATCATTCCGGCGCTGCGCGGGCGACTCGCGAGCCGTCCTGTGGACGACGTGATGCTCGAGGCCGAGCGTCTCGTTGCCGCCGGCGTGAAGGAACTGCTAGTGATTTCCCAGGACACCAGCGCCTATGGCAGCGATCTGCGGTATCGCACGGCGTTCTGGCAGGGCCGGCCGCTGAAGTCGGATTTCGTCGGCCTGTGCCGCGCGCTCGGAACACTCGGCGTGTGGGTGCGGCTGCATTACGTCTATCCGTATCCGCACGTCGACGAGGTGCTGCCGCTGATGGCCGAAGGCCGGCTTCTGCCTTACCTCGACATTCCGTTCCAGCACGGCAGCCCGCGCCTGCTGAAACTGATGCGGCGACCGGCAGCGACCGAAGACACGCTCGAACGCATCCACGCCTGGCGGCGGATCTGTCCGGATCTGAGCTTGCGCAGCACGTTCATCGTCGGTTTCCCGGGCGAGACCGACGACGACTTCGAGCAACTGCTGGCCTTCCTCGATGCCGCGGAGCTCGATCGCGTCGGTTGTTTCGAATACTCGCCGGTCGCCGGCGCGGCAGCCAACGCGCTGCCCGGCGCCGTGCCGGACGCGCTGAAGGCCGAACGCCATGCGCGGTTCATGGCGGCCCAGCAGGTGATCAGCCGGCGTCGCCTCGCGCGCCGCGTCGGGCGCGAGCTGGACGTGCTGGTCGACGGCCGGGCGGGTGGTCGGCTCATCGCCCGCAGCGCCGCGGATGCCCCGGATATCGACGGCCTCGTCTATGTGAAGACGCGACGGCGCGTTGCGCCCGGCGAGTTCCTGCGCGTACGCGTCGAACGCGCCGACGACTACGATCTCCACGCCGTGCCGGCCGGCAGGTGACGCTCCCGGCCCTGGAGCGGGCCTGTTACCAGATTACGAATGACGCCGGACTGTTCAGCACGGGTTTCGCCCCGTAACATCGAGACACACTTTTTAACCTTGTGCGCTCCTCGCATGGCACGGCTCGCCTTCATCGGTCTCGGCGTGATGGGCTTTCCGATGGCCGGCCATCTCGCACGCGCCGGACACACGGTCACGGTCTACAACCGCACCGCGGCGACGCGCGAACGCTGGCTGGCGCGTCACCCGGGTCAAGGCGCCGAATCGCCGGCCGCCGCGGCGGAGACAGCGGACGTCGTGTTCAGTTGCGTCGGCAACGACGACGACCTGCGTGCCGTCACGATCGGGCCTTCCGGCTGTTTCGGGACCCTGCGTCCAGGCGCGGTCCACGTCGATCATTCGACGACCTCGGCCCTCGTCGCGCGCGAACTCGCGTCCCGTGCGCGGGCGCAGCGCGCCGGCTTCGTCGACGCGCCGGTGTCCGGCGGTCAGCGGGGGGCCGAGGAAGGAACGCTCACCTGCATGTGCGGCGGCGACGCCGCCGACTACGCGAAGATCGAGCCCTTGCTCGCGGCCTACGCCGCCAGCGCGCGACTGCTCGGGCCGAGCGGTGCCGGGCAACAAACCAAGATGGTCAACCAGATCTGCTGTGCCGGGTTGCTGCAAGGTCTCGCCGAGGCCCTCGCCTTCGGGCAGCAGGCCGGGCTCGACATGCCGGCGGTGCTGGCCGTGATCGGCAAGGGTGCGGCGCAGTCCTGGCAGATGGACAATCGGGCCGCGACGATGCTCGAGGGACGCTACGATTTCGGCTTCGCAGTGGACTGGATGCGCAAGGATCTCGGCATCGTGCTCGACGAGGCACGGCGCAACGGGGCGCGTCTGCCAGTCACCGCGGTGGTCGATCAGTTCTACGCCGCCCTGCAGGCGCGCGGCATGCAACGGGCCGATACGTCGAGCCTGATGGCGCTGCTCACGGAGTCATGAAGTCGTGGCGATCCCGATGAAGGATTTCGAGCCGCCGTCGCCCAGTACCCGCGAACTCGCATCCGCCGCGCAGCTCGGCGCGCCCGAGGCGCAGTTCCAGTTCGCGGAGCGGCTGCGGCGCCGCAGCCGGCTCGACACCGACAGGCGCGAGGCGTTGCACTGGTACCAGCAGGCCGCGAACGCCGGGCATGCCGGTGCACAGCACCGGCTGGGCGCCGCCTTGCTCGAAGGCCAGGGATGCGCGCGCGATCCGGTCGCGGCGCTCGGCTGGCTGCTCGCCGCCGCCCATCAGAACCATGCCGAGGCACAGGCGCTCGCCGGCTGGTGTTATCACACCGGCAACGGGGCGCGCGCGGAACTCGAAAAAGCGTTCCGCTGGTATTACGCCGCAGCCGTCAACGGCAACGCGGTCGCCCAGTTCAACCTCGGCGAGCTCTATGCGCAGGGCGCCGGCGTCGCGCGCGATCCCGCCGCGGCCGTGCGCCACTGGCAGGCCGCCGCGGAACAGAACTATGCGAAGGCCCAGCTCAATCTCGCGCTCGCCTATGCCAATGGCGAAGGCGTCGCGCGCGATTACGAACTCGCGATCTACTGGTGCGGGCGCGCGGCCGCGCACGGCTATGCGAAGGCCGAATTCAACCTGGGGCTGCTCTATGCGAGCGCGCCTCCCGCCCTGCGCGACATCGCCGCGGCGGAATTGTGGCTGACACAGGCGGCCGATCGTGGCTTCGCGCCGGCGCAGTATGCCCTCGGCAGGCACTTCCAGAAGCAGGGCGGCATGCTCGCCGTGCAGGCGCTGGCATGGTTTCGCAAGGCGGCCGATCAGTCGCACGCGAAAGCGGTCTACCGCATCGCGCTCGCCTACGAGACCGGTGACTGCGGCGTGCCGATCAACAAGCCGCGCGCCGCGGCATGGATGCGTCATGCGGCCCAGCTCGGTTACCCGCCGGCACAATACGAAATCGGGCGCCGCGGTCTGTTCGGTCAGGCCCCGGGTGTGGTGCGCGAGGAGGCCATCGTCTGGCTCGAGAAGGCTGCGAATCAGGGGCACGTCCGTGCGCAATACGGCCTCGGCATGTGCTACGCGAAGGGCGTCGGTGTCGCGCAGGATTTCGTCCGCGCCTGGTCGTGGCTCTCACTGGCAGCGGAACAGGAATTTCCGAAGGCGAAATACAAGCTGCAGATGCTCGAAGCCGCGCTCGAGCCGCGGCTGCTGCAGGACGCCCGCCGGGAACTCGCGCGTCAGCGCAGCGAGATCAGGCGAGCGCGCGATTGACGGTACGTCTGGTCACAGGGTCAGCGTCGACTGGCGCGGAGTCACGCGTTGCGATATGGCGACGAGTGAGCCGCATCCGCGCCCGGCCATTCAGCGTTGCAGGCCATCGACATGTAGATTGCCGCGTGGCCGCATCGACTTTTGACGGCTAGAATGCCGGGACGCGCCGAGGTCGGGCAAGGTGCACGTCCGCGATCGCACCCGGCCTCACGCATCCCTTCAGTCGCCAAGGAGAATACCGTGAGCCTACAACCCGGCAGCATCGCGGCGCGAGACGCCGCCGCCATTCTTCACCCGATGGTCAACCCCAGCGTCATCGAAGACCGGGGCGCGCTGATGATCGAACGCGGCGAGGGCGTCTACGTCTGGGACAGCAGCGGCAAGCAGTACATCGAAGGGCTTGCCGGTTTGTGGTCCACCGCGCTTGGCTACGGCAACCGGGAACTCGCGGAAGTCGCCCACGACCAGATCGTGAAGATGTCCTTCACACACATGTTCAACGGCAAGAGCCACGAGACTGCGATGCTGCTCGCGGAGCGGCTGAAGGCGCTCGTGCCGGTGCCGAACGCATCGAAAGTGTTCTTCGGCTGCTCGGGATCGGACGCCAACGACACCCAGGTCAAGCTCGCGTGGTTCTACAACAACGCGCTGGGGCGCCCGCAGAAGAAGAAGATCATCGGCCGCATCAAGGGCTATCACGGCATCACGATCGCGTCCGGCAGCCTGACGGGTCTCGCGCCGATGCATCAGCAATGGGATCTGCCGCTCGACTGCGGTCGCTTCCTCCACACCGATTTTCCGCATCATTACCG
>JADZCB010000140.1 GCA_020851775.1 Gammaproteobacteria bacterium | reverse complement strand
GAATGATTCGCGACGAAACCGAAACCTTCGCCGTTGAGGACCATCGGGCTCCACATCATGTCCTGCGTGCTCTCGAGTTCGCGAATGACCTGGCGCAGGCTGACGAGCGCGTTGCGCTTGTCGAGCACGGACGCGAAGTCCTGTTCGACCGCGCGCAGAAAATGCAGCAGCGCCCAGCTCGCGCCACGGGCCTCGTAGAAGATGTCGTCGATCTCGAGCCATGGGGTCTGCACGACGAGGACGTCCGGGCCCTGCGTCGACTGCTCGGCACCGGTGTCACCGGCGAGATCGGTGTTGACGCGCACCTGGCCGACGCTCGCCGACAGGCGCTGCGAGAGATCGCCCATGCGCTTTTCGACGACCGCGAGCCAGTTGCGCAGGTTGTCGGCCCGCGCATAGAACTGCGCACGCTGTCCGTCCGGCGCCGCGATGTGCTGCAGATAGACGTTCAGCGCCTCGGCCGCCTCCTGGTACTCGGTTTCGGCCGCCGGGAACATCCAGGACTCGGAATCGATGCGCAGTTTGTTGTCGGCCTTGATGAGGTTCGGATCTTCGGTCGACTGCGTCTGCGAGCGCGACAGATCGTTGCGCAGCGCGATCGCGAGATCCCGTGTCTGCACCAGCGCGCCCCATTCCCAGTTCGGCATGTTGTCCATCAGCAGCCCGGGCGGCAGCACGTCGTTGGTCAGATAACCGCCGCGCTTGTGCAGAAGGCGATCGATGACCTCGATCATCGTCGCCGTCGTCGTCGCCCCGCGCACGGGGGTCTTGCCGGCCGGTGTCGCTGCGCGCAGCGCCGTCGTTTCGCGCACGTCGAACTGCTCGGGCTCATGATCGAACAGGATCATCAGCACCGCGATCACGAGCGCGACGACGCCCGCCGCCGCCAGCACATAATCGAGCACGCCGCGGGCCCCTTCATGACCCGGCACCAGTCCCTTGATCCTCGTCAGCACGCCTGCTCCTTTCGAACCGGCAGACGCGCTGCCGTCACGTTCACGTCGCGAAATCCACCTGCAGCGCCTTGTCGACCGCCGGGATGCCGGCGATGCCGGCCAGCTCGGCTGCATCGAGACGGCGCGATACGCCGACGACGGCGATCGCCCAGTCGCGACCTTCGGCCGCACCGACCTGCATCCGCGAGATATTAACGCCTCCGCGTCCCAGCAGTTCACCGAGTGCGCCGATCACGCCCGGGCGATCGGCGTGACGTGTGACCACGAGATGCCCTTCGAGTGCCGCCTCGACGGCGTAATCGTTGACGCGCACGAGACGCGGATGACGACCGTCGAAGAGCGTGCCTTCGAGGCAGCGCCGGCCACCGGCGAAACGGCCTTCGACGCGCAGCACCGACAGGTAGTCACGGACGTCGGCGGCGCGCGTTTCCGACAGCTTGATGCCCTGGCGGCGTGCGAGATGCGCGGCGTTGACGCGGTTGACCGGCGTGTCGAGATGATCCTGCAGCAGGCCCGCGAGCGCTTCGGCGACGAGCGGCGGACCGTCGAGATCGGCAGCCTGTCCATAGAGCCCGATTTCGACTTCGAGCAACGGGCCGTCGAGCATCTCGGACATCAGCTTGCCGAGACGCCGTGCGAGCTTCATCCACGGTTCGAGCTGGGCGAGGCGTTCGGCCGGCACGCTCTTCAAATTGACTGCGTTGCGGACTTCGCCCTTCAGCAGATAGGCCGCGATCTGATGTGCGATCTCGACGCCGGTCGCCGTCTGCGCTTCTTCGGTCGAGGCGCCGAGATGGGGCGTGAACTGGATCTTCGCGCAGCCGAACAGCGTGCTCTCGCCGGGCGGCTCCTTGTCGAACACATCGAGTGCGGCACCGGCGAGATGACCGCTTTCGACGAGTTCGAGCAGCGCCGTCTCGTCGACGAGCCCGCCGCGCGCGCAGTTGATGATGCGCGCGCCTTTCTTCATGCCGCGCATGCGCTCGGCGGACAGCAGATTGCGCGTGTCGTTCGTCACCGGGCAGTGCAGGCTCACGTAGTCCGCACACCCGAGCAGGGCGTCGAGTTCCAGGCGTTCGACGCCGTAGTCGGCGAAGGTCTGCGGATTGACGAACGGATCGAAACCGACGACGCGCATCTTGAGCCCGCGCGCACGTTCGGCGAAGAGCCGGCCGATCGTGCCGAAGCCGATGATGCCGACGGTCTTGCCGGACACTTCGGAGCCCATGAACTTCGAACGCTCCCACTTGCCGTCGCGCACCGAGCGATCGGCCGCCGGCAGCGCACGCGACAGCGAGAACAGGTGCGCAATCGCAAGTTCGGCGGTCGTCGTCGCGTTTGCGTCCGGCGTGTTCAGCACGACGATGCCGCGCTCGGTGGTCGCATCGAGATCGATGTTGTCGACGCCGATGCCGGCGCGCCCGACGACTTTCAGCGCCTGCGCGGCCTCGAGGAGCCGGCCCTTGATCTTCGTCTCGCTGCGCACGATCACGGCATCGGCGTCGGCGATGTGGGGAATGGCGGCTTCGACGTCGAGGCCGGGCGTGAAGTCGATCGTCAGATCCGGATATTGCTGGAGCGCCTTGATGCCCTCCGGGGCGAGCTTGTCGGCGACGAAAACCTTGATCATGTCTGGTTCACCTTCGAAACGGAAAGCGACGAAACGGCCGCCACGCGGGCAGCGGCCGGGCACCGAGCGGCTCATCGGCCCTCAGGCCGGCGAGACCTCGGCATAGGTCCACTCGAGCCAGGGCAGCAGGGCTTCAAGGTCGGCGGATTCGACGGTCGCGCCGCCCCAGATCCGAAGTCCCGGCGGCGCCGCGCGATAGCCGGCGATGTCGTAGGCGACGCCTTCCTGCGCGAGCAGTGCGGCGAGGCGATCGACGATCTGATTGCGGCCCTTCGCATCGAGCGCCTCGAACCACGGCGCAGTCAGCTTGAGGCATATCGACGTGTTCGAGCGGGTGGCGGGATCGGCCGCGAGGAACTCGATCCACGGCGTGCGCTCGACCCACTGTGCGAGCACGTCGAGGTTGCGCCGTGAGCGGGCCATCAGGCCGGCAAGCCCGCCGACCTCATCCGCCCAGCGCAACGCATCGAGATAGTCTTCGACGCAGAGCATCGACGGCGTGTTGATCGTCGCGCCTTCGAACAAGGCTTCGTCGATTTTGCCGTCTTTCGCGAGGCGGAAGATCTTCGGCAGCGGGTGCGGGGACTGAAAAGTCCGCAGGCGTTCGGCCGCGCGCGGGCTTAGGATCACCATGCCGTGCGCGCCTTCACCGCCGAGCACCTTCTGCCACGAATAGGTGACGACGTCGAGTTTGTCCCACGGCATGTCCATCGCGAACACCGCGGAGGTCGCGTCACAGATCGTCAGGCCCTCGCGCGCTGCCGCGATCCACTCACCGTGCGGGACGCGCACGCCGGACGTCGTGCCATTCCACACGAAGACGACGTCGTGACTGAAATCGACCTGACTCAGGTCCGGCAATTCGCCATACGGGGCACTCATCACGCGGGTCTGCGGCAGGCGCAGGGCCTCGGTGATGTCGGCGACCCATTCCTGGCCGAAGGACTCCCAGGCCAGTACGTCGACGGGACGTGAGCCGAGCATGTTCCACAGCACCATCTCGACGGCGCCGGTATCCGAGGCCGGCACGATGCCGATGCGATAGTCGGGCGGGACCCCGAGCACGCGACGCGTGTCGTCGATCGCCTGTTTGAGACGGGCCTTGCCTTCCTTCGATCGGTGCGAACGTCCGACCAGCGCCCGTTCGAGCGCAGTCACGGACCAGCCCGGCCGCTTCGGGCACGGACCGGACGAAAAACACGGATTGGCAGGCTTCGCCGCAGGTTTCAGCATCTCTCTTTTCATGCGGTTACCATGGGTTGAAGCAGATGGGAGCCGGGCATTCTACTGCCCGAGCCTTCGATTGCAATGCGCTTCCCGGTCCCGGATTTCGCGCTCTTTCAAGCGGCGTATTTTTCCATCGGAACGAACCGGCCACCGAGAACACCGAGAACACCGAGAAATTCGGGGTGTAATGGGCGACGGCAGGAATGCGTCTTGCGGCCCCCGGGCCCGCAAAACGGGGAAAGCGGGCGTGCCGGAGGTGACGGTCTCTTCCTCGAAAATCCTCGGTGTTCTCGGTGTTCTCGGTGGCAAAAACTGCTGCACCTGGAATCAGGACTACCTGCTGACGCCGCTACGGCGGCAGGAGCGGGTCGGCGGTGGGGCCCAGGTGCCCGCGGAGCTGGCGGCGCATCGTCTCGACCTGGCGATGAAGCGCATTGACGGCGGCGAGCTTTTCCTCGAACTGGTGCCGGGCCTGCTGGAGTTGGGTCTTCTGCTGGTTGATCCGGTTCGCGAGCGCCATCAGCTTCTTGTAATGCGCGCGCAGCGCGAGCTCTTTCCGCTGATAGCCGGCCTCGAGACTCGTTCGCAACGTTTCTTCACGCTTGCGCAATGCCAGTGCGGCGTTCTGTCGCACCTGTTGCAGGCGCTCCTGATAACGCCGTTCGCTGTCCATGCCGCGTTCGAGTACGGTGTGATCGAGGTGCGCCCGCATGTGCTGTTCGAAATCGGCGAGGATTTCGCCGAGAGCATCCGGCGCCTCGTGCGCCACGCTCGCCGCGTCTGCGATGAGCCGCGAAGCCGGCAGCGGTTGGCGGGGATCGACCGTCATCACCGCCGGCTGCGCGACGCCCTGCCTCATCGCGTGGGCGGCGGTCGCCTCGAGCTGCGAGAAATCGATGAACATCGATGCGCTGCCGTCGATGTTGTCGATGTGCTCGCCACCGACGGCAGCGTCGAATTCCTGCTGCGTGTGGAGCCGGTCGACACGCCCGGGCGTCGCTTCGGACGGCGTCTGTCTGCCGGGATCTGGAGTGGCAAAGGATTCCATCGCGGGGACCTCGAACGCCATCGTGGCCGGAGTGCCTGACTTGCCATCGTGCCCGGAAAAGCGGTGTCGCTCCAGCGCTGGATGATCGCGCGTGAATCCGTTCGAGGCGAGGTTGGCGAGACTGGGTGACGGTGTCGGCGCCCGGCAGTGGCGCCCACCCGGTGATCGAGATGTCCGCGTCGATTCGGCGGCGGGCTGCCCGTTTGCATGCAAGCCCTGAGCTGTTTACCGTCGGGCATACCGCAACAACGGAGGAGACCCCGATGCATACCACGATCGATGTGCGGGTGTTCGATGACGTGCACGGTCTGGCGCCTTCGGTCAGCGCCACGCGCTACGCCGCCACCGTCTGGGCGACGTTGCGCAATCATGTGCGCAGCGCGTCCCGGCCATGAACAACGACCCGGGTTGGCAGCCGCTGCATGTCTACCACGTCAATGTGAACTGCGCGGATCTCGAACGCTCGCTCGCGTTCTACCGCCGGCTGGGTTTCGAAGAAGTGTGGGACATCCCCGATTGCCGGGTGCCGGGTCTCGGCCCGGTGCCGCGCCGCGGTCGCGCGAAGCTGCTGCGCTATGGCACCGACCCGCGCGGCGCCCTGCTCGATCTGATCGAATGGCGCGAGCCACCGACCGCAGGCCGACCCTATCCGCACCTCGCGCACGCCGGCATCGCGCGCCTGTGTCTGCGCGTCAAGGGCATCGACGCGCTGATCGCGATGCTGCGTGCAGACGGGGTGCGCTTCGTCGACACGCCCGCGATGCCGGGCCTCGTCGGCAACACGCAGAAGTTCGTCTGTGTGTTCGACCCCGACGGTACTGTGATCGAGTTGATGGAGTTCTTCCGGCCATCCCGTCGCCCGGAGGAAACGTCTGCCCTGACATCACGCCCGGCGGAGCATCCGTGACCCTCACGCGATCGCGAGCCGCCCCCGCGCCGGCAGACGCCACAGCAGGAACGTCACGATCGTCACGTTCAGCAGATTCCAGCCGATGCCATTGGCGAAGGCGGCGGTGTAGCTGCCCGTGTAGTCGTAGATCGCGCCGGACATCCAGCCGCCGAGTGCCATGCCGAGCAGCGTCGCCATCACCACCGCGCCGACGCGCCGGCCCGCTTCCGGCGCCGGAAAGTATTCGCGGATGATGATTGCGTACGACGGCACGATCCCGCCCTGGAAGAGCCCGAACAGCGCCGACACGACATATAGCGACACGAGGCCGTCGGCCGGCAGAAACAGCACCAGTGCGATCCCCTGCAGGGCGGCACCGAGCAGCAGGGTGCGCAGGCCACCGATGCGATCGGCGATCCAGCCACTCGCAAGCCGGCTCACGATTCCGCACGCGAGCATCAGCGACAACATCCGCGCGCCGGCACCGGCGCCGAAACCGAGATCGCCGCAGAGCGCGACGATGTGGACCTGCGGCATCGACATCGCGACACAGCAGGCGACACCCGCAATGCACAGCAGCGTCATCAGCACGTTCGGCGGCAGCGCGAGCGGGGGCGGTGGCGTCACCGGCACATGCAGCGGTGGCGGATGATCGACAGGCGACGGACGGCGCAGGAACGACGCCAACGGCAACAGCAGCAAAAAACCCACGATGCCGATGATCTGATAGGCGCCGCGCCAGCCGTGCTGTTCGATCAGCCAATGCGTCAACGGCGGCCACGACGCACCGGCGATGTAGTTGCCGCTCGCGCAGATCGCGACCGCAATGCCACGCCGGCGATCGAACCAGTGCGAAATGTCGGCGAGCAGCGGTGCGAAGGTCGCCGAGCACGCGAGCATGCCGATCAGCAGGCCCTGCGCCAACGCGAACTGCCAGGCACTGCCGGCATGCGCAGCGAGCGTGAAGCCGGCGAGTTGCCCGACGGCACTGAAGAGGACCGGCGCCAGCACGCCGACCCGATCCACGATGCGCCCCATCACGAGGCCGCCGACCGCGAAGCCGAGCATCGTCGCCGTGAACGGGAACGACGCGTCGGCACGTGCGATGCCGAACTCCTGCTGCAACGTCGGCAGCACGACGACCACGACATACATGCCGGCGCAGCCGATCGACATCACCAGTGTCGAGACGGCCAGCCGCAGCCACGCGTACCGGGATTCGAGCGGCGAAACCGCCGCGCGGGCGCCTGCATTCATCGGGGTTCCGTTCAATGGTTCAAAAGATGCGGACAGTACACGTTATCGGGGATCGTCCGCATCCGGCGCTCAGGCCGGTGCTTCCTCGTACCGGATCTCCAGCACACACCACCGTCGCGATCCGCCGTCCGCGACGACCCGGATTTCGCTGTCGATGCCGGTGCCGAGCAGGGCCCGGGCGAGTGGTGAATCGATGCTGATGTGGCCGCGCGCCGCGTCGGTCTCGTCGCTGCCGACGATACGGAAGCGGTGCGTGTCGCCCTGCTCGTCCGCGAGTTCGACCGTCGCCCCGAAATACACGCGCGCGGTGTCGGCGGGCACGGTGCCGACAATCGTCAGCGCCGGCATGCGCCGCTGCAGGTAACCGATGCGCGCGTCGAGACCGCGCAGCTCCTTCTTGCGGTACTGGTATTCCGCATTCTCCGAACGGTCGCCCTCGGCCGCCGCCGCAGCGAGGTGTCTGACGACATCGGCCCGCCGTTCCCACAGCCCTTTCAGTTC
>JADZCB010000139.1 GCA_020851775.1 Gammaproteobacteria bacterium | reverse complement strand
CGTCTAGAGCGCATCGCGCGCGACAAGTTTCGTGCGAACGCGATTGTCGGCACGACTGGCCTCACCGCCACATGCTGCAGTGCATGCATTGATTGATCGGTATCAAAGAATCGCACTGCGTCATGTCGCACCCTAAACCGTAAGGGCTATAAGGTTTTTTTTGATAAGGTTTTTCTTGACCAAGCCCCAAAACAGGGAGAACGACCGATGAGAAGCATGGTACGCACGAGTCCGACAGCCTGGATGGTCGCTGCGGCATTCGCGGGCATGACTGGCCTCGTGCCGGGCGAGGCGGCGGCTGAGGCTGCAGACGCGCCGACACTGACGGCGGAAGAGTCCGCGAAGGCGAAACAAATCTACTTCGAGCGCTGTGCCGGCTGCCATGGCGTGCTGCGCAAGGGTGCCACCGGCAAGAACCTCGAGCCGCACTGGTCGAAGGAGCTTCCCGACGGCACCGTGCAGGAAGGCGGCACGCTGAAACTCGGCACCGGGCGCCTGGAAAAGATCATCTCGATGGGCACCGACGGCGGCATGGTGAACTTCGACGACATCCTGACCAGGGAAGAGATCGGGCTGATGGCGCGCTACATCCAGCAGGTGCCGGATACACCGCCCGAGTACAGCCTGAAGGAGACGAGGGACTCCTGGAAGGTCATGGTCCCGGTCGACAAGCGGCCGACCAGGCAGATGAACAAGTTCAACCTGCAGAACATGTTCTCCGTCACGCTGCGCGACACCGGTGAGGTGGCGCTGATCGACGGCGATACCAAGGAAATCCGCAGCATCGTCAAGACCGGCTACGCGGTGCACATTTCGCGCCTGTCCAAGTCGGGCCGCTACGTGTATGTGATCGGCCGTGACGGTCGCCTGTCGCTGATCGACCTGTGGATGGAGACGCCCGCAGTGGTCGCCGAAGTGAAGATCGGCTTCGACGCGCGCTCGGTGGACACCTCCAAGTTCAAGGGCTACGAGGACAAGTACGCGATCGCCGGCTCCTACTGGCCGCCGCAGTACGTGATCATGGACGGCCAGACGCTCGAGCCGATGAAGGTGGTCTCCACCCGCGGCATGACGGTCGACGGTGAATATCACCCCGAGCCGCGCGTCGCGTCGATCGTCTCCTCGGAAATCAAGCCGGAGTGGGTGGTCAACATCAAGGAGACCGGTCAGATCCTGCTGGTCGACTACTCCGACATCGAGAACCTGAATGTCACCACGATCGCAGCGGCCAAGTTCCTGCACGACGGTGGCTGGGATGCCTCCAAGCGCTACTTCCTGGTGGCGGCCAACGCCTCGAACAAGATCGCGGCGGTCGACACGAAGACCGGCAAGCTCGCCGCCCTCGTGGACACCAGGAAGATCCCGCATCCGGGTCGCGGTGCGAACTTCAAGCATCCGCAATACGGACCGGTGTGGGCCACGGGTCACCTCGGCGACGACGTCGTCACGCTGATCAGCACGCCGTCCGACGAGAAGGAGAACGCGAAGTACAAGGAGCACAACTGGAAGGTCGTCCAGGAAGTGCAGCACATCGGTGCCGGCAACCTGTTCGTGAAGACGCATCCGACGTCGAAGCACCTGTGGGCCGACGCGCCGCAGAACCCCGAGCGCGAAATCGCCGAATCGGTGGCGGTATGGGACATGGCCGATCTGTCCAAGCCGAAGAAGGTGATCAACGTGGCGAAGGATTCGGGGCTGCCGGAGACCCAGGCGATCCGGCGCGCGGTGCACCCCGAGTACAGCGCGGACGGCTCCGAGGTGTGGATCTCGTTGTGGGGCGGCAAGACCGACCAGTCGGCCATCGTCGTCTACGATGACAAGACACTCGCCGTGAAGAAGGTGATCACCGATCCGAAGATGATCACCCCGACCGGCAAGTTCAACGTCTACAACACGCAGCACGACATCTACTGAAGTGCAGCAGCGGCGGCGGGAGCACGGACCGGGTTCCCGCCGCATCTTTCTGACGATTCCATGCCCCTCTCGTACACCGCAAGGCCGGCGGTTGCCGGCTTTGCGCGAGAGGTGCGTACGGTTCGGTTCGATGAAGGGAAATAGTGATGGCTGACAGGCAGCAGGACGGTGAGACGGGAAAACGCCCGGGTGCGATCGGGCGCCTGTGGAGATGGCTGCGACGTCCCAGCGGCACGGCTTCGGTGTTGACGCTACTCATCGCGGGCCTGGTGATGGGCGTCGTGTTCTGGGGTGGCTTCAACACCGTGGTCGAGGCCACCAACACGATGTCTTTCTGCATCTCGTGCCACGAGATGCGCGACAACGTGTACGTCGAATACAAGGAAACGATCCACTACTCCAACCGCACCGGCGTGCGCGCCATATGCTCCGACTGTCACGTGCCCAAAGACTGGACGCACAAGATGGTGCGCAAGGTCAAGGCCACGCGGGAGCTGTACGGCAAGGTCATGGGCACGATCGACACCAAGGAGAAGTTCGAGGCCAAGCGCCTGCAACTGGCGCGCAACGAGTGGGCGCGCATGAAGGCGTCCGACTCGCGCGAGTGCCGCAACTGCCATGGCTTCGATGGCATGAACATCGAGGTGCAGAAGCCGCGCGCCAAGCGGGCCCACGAGCTGGCGCTGCGCGACGGCGACACCTGCATCGATTGCCATAAGGGTATCGCGCACAAGAAGCCCGAAGGCATGACTGACGAGGACGAGGAATAGCCCCGCACGGGCCCCGAATTGAGGAAACCGAAAGGAGCATGACGATGAGCAAGCAGACGCTGGCAGTCGCGATCGGTCTGGCGTTCGCCGCAACGGGCGCCACCCATGCCGCGCCGCCCGATTGGGACAAGGTTCCGGCCAAGACGATCACGGTGTTCTATCCGGGCGTCTCGCCGCTGGAGTGGGTCACCAAGGGCAGCGACCACGGTGGCGCGCGCGCGTTCAAGAAGGGCGAAACCTGTGCCGGCTGCCACGATGAGGAAGCGGCCGACATGGGCCAGAGGATGGTGAGCGGCCAGAAGAACGAGCCGACGCCGCCCAAGGGCAAGGCCGCCTCGATCCCGGTCGCGATACAGGCTGCCAACGATGGTGAGAACCTGTACCTCCGCTTCCAGTGGAAGCAGCCGCCGGCCTCGGGCGGGGAGAAGTTGGATGCCGAGAACCAGGTCAAGCTCGCGTTCATGCTGGAAGACAACAAGCTCGACAACGCGGCCTTGAGCGGGTGCTGGTCCACCTGCCACCAGGATTCGCGCACGATGCCCGACGCCAAGGACAACGAGAAGACCAAGTACGTGGTCGGCGCCAGCCTCGACGACGGCCAATTCTTCGATCTGCTGCAATGGCGCAGCGCGGGTAATCCGGTCGACGGCCATGTCGCCGAGGCCCGCGTGATGGAAGGCGGCTCTGCACTGGTGTCGGCCGAGGGCAAGCAGGACGGCGACACCTGGACGGTCGTCTTCACGCGCAAGCTCGCCGGCGGCAAGGGCGACGTCGCGCTGCAGTCGGGCAAGACCTACCCGTTCGGATTCGCGATCCACGACGATCACGCCGCGGGCCGCTTCCACCACGTCTCGCTCGGCTACATGCTGGGCATCGACACGGACGCCGACATCAGCGCCGCCAAGCAGTAGTCGGCTCGGCGGGGCGTCGGTCCCGCAACGCCAGGAACAGAAACGGGGCCTTGCGCCCCGTTTCTCGTTGTCGACTCGACGCTCGCGAGTGACGTGAGCGCGGGCAACGCGAATGACGGCACGAAGCAGGGGCAATTCTGCTTCCCGGCGCGAGCGTGAGGCGTACAATTTCGCGCAAAGGACCACATGACGTGCCGGGCTCGGAGCAACCGGCATGCCAGGGAGACCGGTCGATGGCTGCGATCGTCGGCATCTGGTGCTTGTGCAGGCCTGCTGCGGGCATCCGGGTTGGCACCAGGAGGGGACGCCTTGTCAAGGAAAGCGCTGTGTATCGGCATCAATGACTATCCCGGCACCGACATGGACCTGAAGGGTTGTGTCAACGATGCAGAGGACTGGGCCGCGACGCTCGCGGCGCGCGGCTTCTCCGTCCAGGCGCTCATCGACGCGCAGGCCACGAAGGCTGCGATGGCGGAGGCCATCCGCGCGCTGGTGAAAGGCGCGGCGAGCGGCGACAGCCTCGTGATCACCTTTTCCGGCCACGGCACCTGCGCGCCGGACGACAGTGGCGACGAGCCCGACGGCCTCGACGAGGCCCTCTGTCCCCATGACATCAAACAGGGCCACGTGCTCATCGACGATGAAATCCACCAGATGTTCGCCGCACGCGTGGCGGGCACGAGGATTCTGCTGATCTCCGATAGCTGCCATTCCGGCACCGTCATCCGTGCGGCCGCCGCCGACCCCGATGCCGACGGTGCGCGCCCGCGTTTCATGCCTATGGGCGCCTGGCTGCCGGAGGACCGTCTGCCGCGCGCGGCGAATGGCCGGCCGGCCACGCAGGTGGCACTGGCCTCGACAGGGTCGCCCTGGGCCGGCGCGGTCTCGCGCGCAAGTGGCGATCTCTTGATGGCCGGCTGCGCCGAGGGTCCGAACAACTTCAGCTTCGACGCGAAGATCGCCGGCCGCGCCAACGGCGCGTTCACGTACTACGCGCTGAAAGCGCTGAAGACCCTGAAGGCCGGTGCGAGCTACGCCGACTGGCAGGCCGGGATCCGCAAGTGGCTGCCGTCGGCGAGCTATCCGCAGACGCCGCATCTGTTCGGGTCGAAGACGGCACGCCGCTACAAGGTGTTCTCGTAACCGCGACCGCCGGTATCGAACGCACTGCCACCCCGTTGCGCACCGATTGACCGCCGCTGAGGCTTGCGATGACCGACGCCACCCAACGGTCGCTGACCCTGAAGCTCACCGGGAGCCGCATCACCCGGCCCGATGTCCCCGCGCTGCTGCGTGCCGGATCGGTGCGCGGGGATCCCGGCATGGCCGATTCGTTCCTGCCTGCGGACTACCTGCGCGTGGTCGAAGCCTTCGACCTGAGCCCCGCAGCCCGGTCGGCGCCGGCCGCGGAACGGGATGTCGACATCGAGGTACAGCCGGGCCAGGTCCTGGTGCTGGAGCTGCCCGATGGCACGACGCTGATCACGAGCGGCGAGCGTCTGGAAGAGGAATTGCAGCGCGTCGCGCCGGCGTCGGTCGGCCAGGGCACGCTGAAGCTCGACGAGGTGCAGCCGCGCGGCGCGGCCTCACGCGGGCTCATCAGCTCGCTGGGGCGGCTGGTCGCGAAAGTGTTCGTGCTCGACCGCAGCGGCGTGGCCGATGCCATCCTCGACGAGGCGCTGGCCGAGGTGCGCAAGCGGGCCGGCGATGCACTCGCCGACAAGCTGCACGACGGCGCCCACTGGGGCATCGACTGTCTTGCGATCCGCACGCTGATGTGGGCGATCGAGCGTCGCCTGCTGCGCGAGCCGGGGCTGTACCGCTGGATCGGTGCGCAGCGTGAGGCCAGCGACCTGTTTTCGATCGACGACCGGCGTCTGGTCGAGGCGGCCACCCAGGGTCCGTTGCTGGTGTTCATCCACGGCACGGCCTCGCACACGACCGGCAGTTTTGGGGACCTGCGCGCGCTGGCGCGCGAGGCGCAACTCGACTGGGACGAGATCGAAACGCGCTACGGCGAGCGGATCTACGGCCTCGAGCACCGCACGTTCTCCGAGAGCCCGATCGAGAACGCGCTGACCCTGGCGCGGACGCTGCCCCCCGGCGCCCAGGTGGATCTGGTCACGCACTCGCGCGGTGGCATCGTCGGCGATCTGCTGTGCGTCGACTGGTCCGACACCGGGACGAGCCGGGAACTCATCGACGGCTACGCGCGCTTTCGTACGCCGCACAACAAGGACGCGAAAGACCTCGACGAAGCGGATGCGAGGGACCGCGGCGATCTGCTCGCACTGGCAACCGAATGGCGCCGCAAGCGCTTCGTGGTGGGCCGCTACGTACGGGTCGCGGCGCCGGTCAATGGCACGCTGCTCGCGGGTTCGAACCTCGACCTGTTCCTGTCGAGCCTGCTGACGCTGTTCGGCGTGGTGACCACGCTGCAGGCAAGCCCGTTCTACATCGCGCTGAAGCGTATCGTGCTCGAGATCGCACGCAACCGCGCGGACGCCAACCGCATACCGGGGCTGGAAGCCATGCTTCCGGGCTCGGCAGTGTCTCGATTGCTGCGCCTGGCGCCGCCGCAGACGGGTCTGCACCTCGGCGTGATCGCCGGCGACATCGAGGGCGCTTCGCGCTTCAAGCGGCTGATCGAGTTCCTGACCGACTGGGCACTGTTCGATCGTGCCGACAATGACCTCGTCGTGGACACCGCATCGATGTCGACCGGCGTCGCGCGCGCGGACAACGCGAAGCATCTGTCCGTGCAGGGGCCGCGCATCGATCATTTCAGCTACTTCGAGAACGCGGACTCGCGCCACGCGCTGGCTGGCTGGTTGACCGCAGCCGATCCGACAGCCGTGCCGGGCTTCGAGACGCCGGGTCGCGCGCTCGTGGAGCGGCGCGGCGCGGATGACGTGCCCGCGGCCGCACGCGGCGCGGCGGCACCGGGACCGGTGGTGATCGTGCTGCCGGGCATCATGGGTTCGCACTTGCGGGCCGGCCGCAATCGCATCTGGTTCGATCCGCTGGACATCGCGCGCGGCCGGCTCGAGCGTATCGCGTACACGACCGAGAGCCTGGCGAAGATCAGCGCCGAAAAGCTGTTCGAGATGTATTACGGCGATCTCTGCGCGCATCTGGCGCAGACGCATCGGGTGATCCGCTATCCCTACGACTGGCGGCGCCCGGTGCAGGATGCGGCGCAGGGCCTCGCGCGCGAGCTGCGTGGCGCGCTGGACGCCACGCGCGACGCCGGGCTGCCGGTGCGGATCCTCGCGCACAGCATGGGCGGCCTCGTGACGCGCGCGATGGCCGCGGCGGAGTCCGCGCTGTGGGGCGAGTTCCTGGCGCGTGACGGCGCCCGCTTCATCATGCTCGGCACGCCCAATCAGGGCTCGCACCTGATGGTCGAGATGCTGCTCGGCAAGGGTGACATGGTGCGCAAGCTCGCGATGCTCGATGCCCGCCACGATCTTCAGGAGGTGCTGGATCTGATCGCCGGCTTCCGCGGCGCATTGCAGCTGCTGCCGCAGCCGGGCTTCCAGGACGCCCATCGCGAGAGCGCTGGCGGTGCCAACGCCACATCAATCAGCGATTACCTGCAGCCGAAGGTCTGGGCGCAACTGCGCAGCCAGGTGTTCGATTTCTGGTTCGGCGACGGCAAGGTCGGCGTGCCGGCGCAAGGCGCCTGTGACGAAGCGCGGACGCTGTGGCGCCTGCCTGGCTTCAAGGAGCCCGAAGTGCCGGGCGGCGGGCGGGACAAGGTGATCTATGTCTGCGGCAAGGCGGACAACACACCCTGCGGCATCGTGGACGTCGGCGGCCGCGTGAAAATGGTCGGCACGCCGGAGGGCGACGGTTCGGTGTCCTGGGCGTCGGGCCGGATCGGCGGGATCGACTCGGTCTATCTGATGGATGCGGCGCACGGCGACCTGGCCGCCTCGGAAGCGCATTTCGAGGCCCTGACGCAGATGCTCAGCGACGGCTCGACGCAGCGGCTGCCGCAGGGCTGGCCGAGTGCCGCGGCCCGCGGCGAAGCAGCGCCCGCTGCGGTGATCTACGACGCCGGTCCCGCCACCGTGCCGACCGACGAAGATCTCGCGTGCAGCCTGCTGGGGGCGAGTGCGCCGCGGCGTGCGCCACGCAGGCGCGCGCAACCGGTCGCTCTCCACGTGGCCTGTGCCGCGATGGATCTGCGTTATGCGCGCGATCCGATCCTCGTCGGCCACTACGAGCAGGACCCCATTTCGGGTGCCGAAGCCATCATCGATCGCGATGTCGTCTGCGACGAGCTGACGATGCGCAAGCATCTCGGTCTGTATCCGGGCCCCATCGGCACGGCGACGGTCGTGCTCGTCGATGCCAACGAGAAGGAACGGCTGCGCGGCACGCAGCGCGGCGCGCTGGTGACCGGTCTCGGCGAATTCGGCAAGCTGACGGCCGCGTCGCTGACCGAGGCCGTGCGTGCGGCGGCGCTGCGCTATCTGCTGAGCCACGTCGAGCATGCGGGCGGGGTCTGCGTCGAGGTCGACGACGCCGCGCCGCCGCTCGAGGTCGGGCTGTGCAGCCTGCTGCTGGGCTACAACTCGACCGCGAACATCGGCGTGGCCGACTCCCTGCATGCGATCCTGCGCGGCGTGCTCGAGGCGAACCGGCAGTTCGCCGCAGGCCAGCGACGACGGCGGCGGGCGCGCATCGTGCGGCTGGAGATCGTCGAACGGTCGCTCGATGTCGCGATCACGGCCGCCAAGGAATTGCACGCCGTCGCCGCGCGGCTCGAAATGGAAGCGCGGCAGCTCGGCATGCACGTCGAGGCGGAGGTCGAGCTGCGGCAGGGCGACGGCGCGCGGCCGCGGCTCGAGGTGCTGAGCGCCGCCGGCTACTGGCCGCGTCTGATCGTCACGGACGCCAGTGCGCCGCGGGACGGCGATGAGGAAGCCGAACCTGCCGGCGGGTTAGGGCCGAGTCGCAGGGCCACGGCGCCCGACCGGCTGCATTACGTGTTCCTGTCGCAGCGCGCGCGCGCCGAGGCCGAACTCGTGCAGAGCCAGCCGGGGCTGCTGGAGACGCTGGTGCGGCTGTCGATGCACCGGGTGAACTACGACCGCGATCTGTCACGCACGCTGTTCCAGCTCATGGTGCCACTCGATTTCCAGGAGGCCGCGCGACAGACCGATGCACTGGCGCTGCTGGTCGACGCGAGGACCGCCAACCTGCCCTGGGAGCTGCTGAACGCCAGCGCGGAACCGCTGGTCACGAAGACGGCACTCGTGCGGCAGCTCGCGACCGCCCGCTGGCGGCAGCGCGTGCGCTCGACGGTCGACAAGACCGCCTGCGTGGTCGGCAATCCGTCGACCGATGGTTTTGCCGCCGCTTTCCCGCGCAGGGACGGCCCCGCCAGGGTCGATCCGCCGTCGCTGCCGGGCGCCGAGGCCGAGGCCTGCGCCGTCGCCGGCATTCTGCTTGCGCAGGGCTACCATCTGGTCGAATCGATCGGCGCCGACCAGCGCGCCGTCGACATCATCAACCGCCTGTTCCAGCGGCCGTACCGCATCCTGCACATCGCTGCGCATGGCGAGTTCGACCTCCAGGCCGCGGACGGCACGCGGCGCACGGGCGTGCTGCTGTCGGATGGCCTGATGCTGACGGCGGCCGAAATCGGGCAGATGGAGGTCGTGCCGGACCTGGTGTTCCTGAACTGCTGTCACCTCGGCACGATCGACGGCGCGCCCACGACGCGGGGCGTCGAATTCAACAAGCTGGCGAGCAGCCTCGCGCGCGAGCTGATCGAAATGGGCGTGCGCGCGGTGGTGGTCGCCGGCTGGGCCGTCGACGATCGCGCCGGCCGGCACTTCGCGGAAGTGTTCTATCGCGGCCTCGTCGAGCAGGGCCAGACCTTCGGCCGGGCCGTGCACGAAGCGCGGTGCGCGACGTATCGCGCCTTCGCGTCGACCAACACCTGGGGTGCGTTCCAGGCCTATGGCGATCCGGGCTTCCTGATCGATCCCGCACGCGCGCGGGATGGCGGCGACTGGGTCGGCGGAAAGCTGGTCGCGCCGCAGGAACTGCTGGACCAGATCGAACAGATCCGCGAGCGGCTGCGACGTCCCGGCAGACGCGCGCAAGTGGCCACGTTGCATGCGCTGCAGCGCGAGATCGCCGCCTTGCTGGCACGCGGCGCGCAGGAGTGGGTGGCGCGCGGCGACGTACAGTTCGCAATCGGTCGCGTCTACGGCGACCTCGGCGAAGAAGGCTTGCCGCTGGCCCGCGAGCACTACCTGAAGGCGATCTTGGCGTGCAGGCTGGAGGACGGCGCAGCGGCGCCGGCCGGGATCGAGAACGCGGTCCGCGACGATCGCGAGGCGTACACGGCGGTGCCCGACGATGTGAAGTCCTGGGCTGCGGTTGTCCGGCAGATCGAGATCCTGGCGACGGTGGCGGAGGCGCTCGGGCGGCAGGCCCTCGCGGTCGGCATGCGCAGCGTCGCGTCGGGGCTGCACCCGGGCGCGGGCTTGCCACCGCCGTCTCCGGGATCGAGCGCGCCGCCGGTCGAACCGACGCCGCCCACCACGGCGCGCAAGCGGACACGGAAGCGATCCGGCACGCCCCGCGGGAAGGCGTGAACCAGCGCAGCGGCACAACAAGAACGACGCAAGGAATCACCAAGCGGGGGGACAGCGATGGCCAGCATCCATATCGTGGCGAAGGGCGAGACTCTCGCGGCGATTGCACGGCAGAAAATGGGCAGCTCACGCGCCGCAGCCACGCTTGCCGACTACAACGCGCTGCGCACGCGCCGGCTCGCCGTCGGCAGCCGGATCTTCATTCCGTCGGCGGCCGATCTGCGGCCGCCACGCGTGGTGGCCGAGGCGCCGGCGATGGCGCCTCGGCGTGTCTCGGCGCGCGCCGGGGCGGTGGCTCCGCCGCCTGCGCCACCCGCGGGCTTGCACGGCGTGCTCGGTGCCTTCGGCGACATCTACGACTTCATCCGCAACGACGGCACGATCGATCCGCGCTGGGAGAGCCGCCACATCACACGCGTGACGCTGCCTTTCGCCATCCCGCTCGACTGGGATACGGCCAAGTCGGTGACCGGCATCCGCTGCCACACGCGCCTCGCACCGCTGTTCACCGACGTTTTCCAGCGCATCGTCGCGGCAGGCCTGAAGTCGACCGTGAAGACGTACGGCGGCTGCTACCAGTTTCGCGCCAAGCGCAACGGCTCCAAGCCGTCGACGCATTCCTGGGGGATCGCGATCGACTTCAACGTGAAGACCAATGCCATGGGCACCGCGGGCGACATGGACCCGCGGCTGGTCGAGTTGATGGAGGGCATGGGGTTCGTGTGGGGCGGCCGCTGGTCAGGCAGGGGCCGGGACCCCATGCACTTCCAGTACTGCAGCGCGTATTGAGCGGGGTCCCAGACGGCCCGTCAGCCTCAGCTCTGCGCCTTCCATGTCGTGAGAATCCGCGCAAAGGACGGTTGCAGCACGCGCCAGCTTCCCTCGTCGAGCAGCAGCGGACGGCGCAGCGGGCCCAGGCGCAATTCACGCGGCGGGCGCTCGCTGTCGGCGAACACGATGCGATTGTCGCGCGCCGTGTCGTCGACCACGATGACCGCATCGTCGAAACTGCGCCGGATGCGATCGACGTGCACGGCATGGTGCGGATGGGCAGCGTGCAGGTTGACGACGAGCATGCCCTCGCGCGTGAGGGCGGCCCGGCAGTCGTCGAAGAAGCGCTGCGTCGCCAGCGGCTCCGGCAGCCCCGTCTCGTCGTAGGCATCGACGAGCAGCACGTCGAAGCGCCGAGCCGTCTCGCGCACGAACACGGCGCCGTCGGCTTCACACACTTCGAGGCGGGCATCGTCGCGGGGCACGCAGAAGGTTTCGCGCAAGGCGATCACATGGGGATTGATCTCGACCACCGTGAGCCGCGTGTGCGGCAGGTGCCGGTGACAGAATTTCACCAGTGAGCCGCCGCCGAGCCCGATCATGCCGATCGTCGCGGGCGCCGGTACGAACAGCAGGAAACCCATCATCATCCGCGTGTACGCCAGCGCCAGCGCGTGCGGGTCGCGCACGTCCATGCGACTCTGAACTTCGTCCTTCGCGAAATGCAGCGCGCGCGTCCCGCCGGTGTCGGCGACGAACGGGCGCGGGTGACGGGGCGGGCGGGCGTCAGGCATGGCCTATCCTAAACGATCACTCGTCGTCGCCCTGTCCGGAGAGTGCGAGTGAAGAAACCGGGCGCCGGGCCGGCGCGCGTCAGAACGCGCCGCCGGCGCGTTGATCGCCGAGAACCGACGTCGATGCCGACCCGTTGCCGATGCCGTTCGGCGCCACGGGCAGTTCGGCCGCCTTCAGGAACGAATCGACCCACCAGAAGACGTCGCGTCGCTGCGTATCGCGGCGCATCTTGCGCATGCGCCGCAGGCGTTCGGGGCGCTCCATGCGCACTGCCCGCACGATGGCGTCCGCCATGCCCTCGATGTCGTAGGGATTGACGAGCAGCGCGCCGCCCCGCAGTTGAGCCGCGGCGCCGGCGAATTCGCTCAGGATCAGCACGCAGTCTTCTTCGATGCTCGCCGCGCAATATTCCTTGGCGACGAGATTCATGCCGTCTTTCAGCGGCGTGACGAGTGCGATGCCGGCGGCACGGTAATACGCCGAGAGATCGAGGTGATCGAGGCTGCGGAACACGTAGTGGATCGGCACCCAGTTCCCGGGGGCCGTGAACTCACCGTTGATGCGCCCGATGATCTGTTCGATCTGCAGGCGCAGATCGTGATAGCTCGGGATCGGTTCGCGGCTCGGCACCACGACCTGGATCAGCGTGACTTTCGCGCGCAACTCGGGATAGCGCTCGAGCGCGTTGCGGAAGGCATGGAGTCGCAGCGGGATGCCTTTGGTGTAATCGAGGCGGTCGATGCCGAGAATCAGCGTGCGATCGGGCAGCAGCTTGTGCAGTTCGCGCACGCGCTCGGCGACGGGCTCGCTGGCTGCCGCGCCGGCGACCCCTGCGTAGTCGATGCCGATTGGAAAATGGCCGACGCGCAGGCGGCGCTCGCCGATGCGCACGTCGACGACCTGTCCGCGGCCGGAGACTGCGGCCTCGGGGATCAGCGCCTGCAGGCATTGCAGGAAATTGCGTCGATCACGCAGCGTCTGGAATCCGAGCAGATCGTAATCGGCGAGTGCGCGCACGATCGCGCGCCGCCATGGCAACTGCAGGAAAAGATCGATCGACGGAAACGGAATGTGCAGAAAGTAGGCGACGGGCCCCGTGTGGCCGAGCCGCCGCAGCTCGGCACCGACATGCATCAACTGGTAGTCGTGCACCCACACGAAGCTCTCGCCCCCGGCCTGATCGGCGACCGCACGTGCATAGCGGCGGTTCACCTGCAGATAGGACTGCCAGTACGCGGGAACGAAATTGCACAGCGATGCGAGATCGTGAAACAGCGGCCAGATGATCTCGTTTGCGAAGCCATGATAGAACTGGTCGACCTCTTCCTGGCTCAGCGCGATCGCGTGCATCGAGAACAGGCCGTCCCCGGCCTCGTCGAGCGCCTGCTGCACACCGGGGTCCTCGCCCGCCATGCCGGACCAGCCGATCCATGCGCCCCCCATGCCGCGCAGCACCGGCAGCAACGCCGCGATCAGACCTCCGCTGCCGGGCAGCGCCTGGTAGCGCTCGCCGTCGCGCTGGATCACATACGGGAGACGGTTCGAAACGACGATCGGACGGTGCGCAGAACGCATCAGGTCGGGACGCCGGTCGGGCACTGCGCATTGTCGACGAACGGCATGAAACGACATTCCAGAAAGCAAACGACCCCGATGTTAGCCCGCCGATCCGGGACCGCCCATAGGACATTCACCGACACGCGTCTCATGGCAGGCCGCATCTGCGGCCGTAAACGACTAAAAAAAACACAAAAAAATGGCTGTGTACCGCATCGCGGTGCACAGCCATTCGATCGGGCTTGCCGGTCTGGGCTCACGTGATCGAATGCGACCCTGCATTCTCATCGAATGCGTTCCTGCATTCGTCGTGAGCTTGGATGAAGTGTAGCGATGCATGCGTGCGCCGAATGTCGGACGGTCGTGGCGGCGGCGTCGGCAGGCGGCGCCTGCGCCCGGCCATCCGCCCGGCACGCTCAAATCCAGTACCAGAACAGTCGGGCGCCGCGCTCGCGCAGGCGATCGCTCCACGGCCGGCGCTGCCAGGCTTCGCGGGTGATCGCACGTGCGGTTTCAAGATCGGTTTGGTAAGTCTGCGCCATGAGCCGCGCAAAATCGGCATCGATGACGACGGCGACCACTTCGTTGTTGTGCACGAGGCTGCGCAGATCGAGATTCGCCGAGCCGACGAACGCGACCGCCTCGTCGATCACGACCGTCTTCGCGTGGACGAAGACTGCGTCGTGTTCGTAGATGCGCACGCCGGCCGCGAGCAGCCGTCCGTAGATCGAACGCGAAGCATGCAGGGTCAGCGCCGAATCGCTGACCCCGGGCAACAGGATCCGCGTGTCGACGCCGCGTCGCGCCGCGTCGATGAGCGCCTCGCGCAGCGAACGATCCGGCGTGAAATAGGCCTGCGTGATCCAGAGACGATGCGCGGCATGCCGGATGGCCTCGAGGTGGAGCGCATGCATCGCGCCGGCCGTGCGGCCGTTCGCGTCGCTCGCGACCGCCGCGACGAGCGCCTTGCCGGCCGGGGCGAGGCGCGGGAAATAACGTGGCGACGGCGTGACGACATCGCCACCGGCCCGCGTCCACGTCGCAAAGAACAAGGCCTGGAATTGCGCGACGGCCGGCCCTTCGATGCGCGCCTGGGAATCGCGCCAGCCATCGTCGAGCGGATTGCCGCGCGAGCCCGAGCCGCTGCTGCCCGAGCCCGACATCGGTTTGTGTTCGTAAGTACCGCTGATGTTGATGCCGCCGACGAAGGCGATCCGCCCGTCGACGATCAGCAGCTTGCGATGATCGCGGTTATTGATGCGGCCGCTGGTCAGGGTGCGGACGGAATCGAGCGGGCGGAACTCGCGCACCTCGACACCTGCGTCGCGCATCTGCGCGAACAGGGCTTCGCCGCTGGCCCAGGATCCTGCGCCGTCGTACAACACCCGCACTTCGATACCGAGCCGCCGTTTCGCGATCAGCAGGTCGGCGAAGCGCGTGCCGAGCGCGTCATCGGCGAAGATGTACGTCTCGACGTGCACATGGGTGCGCGCGGCGGCGATGGCTTCGGCATAGGCGGTGAATGTCGAGGGACCGTCATTGAACATGTCGACGCGGTTGCCGGCGACGAAGGTCGCGTGCGGCATGCCGGTACGCAGTGCCTGGATCAGCGCACGTGTTGCGGGGCGTTGCGCCGTCGCGCCGAGGGCGCGCTGCAAGGCCGCTCGCATCGTCGCGCCATCGGCGGCGCCGGCCTGAGTCGCGATGGGCGCCGGGGTCGGATCGCGTGGCGAGACGAGGCGCAATGCAGGCCCCGCACAGGCGCCGAGGCTGCACAGCACGCCGAGCAGGCCGGCCCGCCACCAGCGCGGGGCCGGGTGCTGCGCGCCGGTGTGTAAGGTTTTCCCTGTCATGCAATTCCTGCCCGTCTGGTAGTGCGAACCCTCGTGAATCGACGCGCGCGCCACCGCGCCCATGCGGCCCGGTTCAAATGGCATGCCATCTGCAAACGAGCCGGGCAGCCGCGATGCGCGGCGCTGATTAACAGACGAGAGGAATTGCGATGAAAAAAACCAGCAGGAAATCGAGCGCGCGGCACTGCCTCGTCGCGGGGATGCTGATGACGCTCAGCATGGTGGCGGTCGCAGAAGACAAGCACACCGCCGGTGAAGTGATCGACGACACGTTGATCACGACGAAGGTGAAAGCTGCGCTGGTCGCCGATCCGGTGACGAAGGCTTATCAGATCTCGGTCGACACCTACAAAGGCAAGGTCAAGTTGTCCGGCTTCGTCGACAGCGCGACAGCCGAACAACGGGCGATCGAAGTGGCGCGTGGCATCGAAGGTGCCGCCGATGTCGAGGATGCCCTCGAAGTGCGTCAGTAGTCGCCCGTTGCAGGCTTCGCCGGAGAGGTCCGGTGATTACCGGACGGCCGGGCGCGTCTGTGTCGCGGCTTCCTCTCCGGCCCCATCGACCCGCGCGGTCCGCGCTGTCGCGTGCAGATCGACGGGACGTATCCGCTGCGCCGTCGTCAGTGCGCGACCGCGCGCGGCAGCGGGGCCAGTGCGGGGTCGGCCGCAGCCGCCTGCAACTTGGCATTGAGACCGTCGATGCCGATGCGCTGGATTTCCGCGGTGACCGCGGTGCGCAGCGTACTGACGAGGCTGACGCCCTGGACCACCGCATCGAACACCTTCCACTCGGCGCCGCGCGCAATCATGCGGTAATCGACCGCGGCGACGGGTTTGCCCGGCCGTGTCACGCGCGTTCTTACCTGGAGTACGCGGCCGGTATTCCCGGCCGGCGCCGCCGACAGCACGTCGACGTCGGCGGCGAGATAGTCCGTCGCGTGCGCCGCGTACGTGCGCAACAGCAGGTCCTGGTAGCCCGCGATGAACTCCGCACGTTGTGCCTCGCTCGCGTCGCGCCAGTGCCGGCCGAGGATCAGGCGGCCCGACATCTCGGTGTCGACATGGGGCAGCACGAGATCCTCGACGATCGCCACGACCGCCGCCGGACGTTCACCGCGGCCGAGCGCCGGATCGGCGGACAGCGCCTCGCGGACCGCTTCTATCGTCGACGCAATCAATGCCTTTCCGGCATCGGGACTCGGCGTCGCGGCATGCGCGGCACTGCCGGCGGCGAACACCAGCAGCAACAGGGTCGGCAGGATCGAATACGGACGTTGCATCGAGACGCACACTCCTCGGAACGGGCGCAGACTTTACCGCAAGCGACGTGCCACGCACCGCGCCATCGTTCACGTTCCGGTCCGCTTCGGCTGGACCGGAATCGCCACGGCGGCGCGCTTGCGACATGGCGCCGGCCGGCTGGCATGTCGCTTGCTCGCCGTACGGTTCCATCCGCGGGTGACACGATGCACGACGAGCCGACGGTGACGACGCTGGCGCCGAAGGCGATCGGATCCTCGGGCACACCGGCGCCGGACGTGCCGCCGGATGTGCAGGCGTCTGCCGCCACCGAGGCTCACACGGGCGCGGCGCAGACCAGCGCCGTCCCGCTGCACATTCTCGTCCTGCTCGCGGTCGTGTTCGCCCTGCACTGGGGTCGCGAGTTTCTGGTGCCGGTGCTGGCGGCCACCTTTCTCGCGTGGACGCTGAAGCCGATCGTCGAACGATTGTATCGCTGGCATGTGCCCCGTACGGTCGGCGCGCTGCTCGTCCTCGGTGGTCTGTGCAGCGGACTCGTCTTCTGCGCCATCTCGTTGCGCGACGAAGCGTTGACGACGCTGCGCGAACTGCCGGCGGCGACGCGCCGCTTCAGTGAAGGGCTCGCCGGTCTCTATCGCGAACCCGGCGGTGCCGTCAGCAGCGTCGAAGCCGTCGCGCGCGAACTCGAACGCATGACGCGCGAAGCACGCACATTGTCGAACGCGCCGGCACCGACGCCGGAACTGCGCGATGCGCCCGTCGTCGTCGCGGCGCCGACGAGCAGTCTGAACGCGCTGGTGTGGAGCGGATCGCTGACGGCACTGTCCGCGATCGGCACGGTGGCGAGTTCACTGCTGCTGATGTTCTTCCTGCTGCAGGCGGGTGACGCGTTCCGACGCAAACTCGTGCGGGTCGTCGGCCCGTCGTTGAGCGCGCGGCGCGCGACGGTCGAGGTGCTGAATGACATCAACGTACAGATCCAGCGCTACATGTTCATGCTGCTCGTCACCAATACGCTGCTCGCGTTCTCGAGCTGGGGTGCGTATGTCGCGCTCGGCCTCGACAATGCGGCGATCTGGGCCATCGCCGGCGCCGTGCTGCATCTGATCCCCTATCTCGGCGCGCTCGCCAGCATCGCGATGACGTCGATCGCGGCCTACACGCAGTTCCAGTCGTTCGCGATGTCGCTGCTCGTCGCCGGCGTCACGTTCGGGCTGATGACGCTGATCGGCATGGTGGTGACGCCGTGGATGAGCGGCCGGCAGGCGCGCATGAACCCGACGGCGATATTTCTCGCGCTGCTGTTCTTCGGCTGGCTGTGGGGCGCGCTCGGCCTGCTGCTCGCGATCCCGCTCGTCGCCATCAGCAAGGTCGTCGCCGATCGCGTCGATCGCTTGCACCCCTACGCGGAATTGATCGGCGAATGAGGCCGGCCCGGCAGGTCCCGGGGCCGCTCGTGCGCGCGGCGGCAAGTCTTACCAGCCTCGTGCACGAATTACAGACGAGCGCCGCAGCAGGCGGCCGCGGCACACGCGTGCGGGCAAGGGACGCGCGGTGCCAGCGCTGCCGCGCCGCCTGGCGGTGACGGGCACGATGCTTGCTCGGTCACCGTCACGCAAAGGAGAGCGCCCATGAAAGACAACCGGAAGGACGACGGCGGTCGTGGCCGCAACCAGGGCGAAGGCGACAAGGTGTCCGCGCGGCGCTACAACGAGGCGCAGAAAGCGTTCGTGCAGTCCTCGCGAGGTCGTGAAGCGATCGCGGACGCCGGCGATCTGGACGCGACGCAGGCGCAGGAAGGCGAGCAGGCGGAAGCAGCCGGTCGCGCGCGTGCCCGTGGCGAGGATCCGGCGATCCGCCAGCGCAAGGACGGCGACGGCCGGCGCTGAGCGACTCCCGTGCTGCTGGTGCCGGGCGATCCGCGCCGGCGTGACGATCGGCCCCCGATGCGTCACCTGTCGATGATCCGCAGCTTTCATCTCGCTGATTTCCTGACCCTCGCGAACGGTGCGTGCGGGATGACGGCGGTGCTGTACTCGCTCGCACATACGCGCGGCGGCGGCGGCTGGGGTGGTGGACTCGTCATCGCGACGGGGCTCGTGCTGCTGGCTTTCGTCTTCGACGTCTGTGACGGGCGCGTCGCGCGCTGGCGGCGCCAGCACAGTGTGCTCGGTCGCGAACTCGATTCACTCGCCGATCTCGTGTCCTTCGGCGTCGCGCCCGCCGCGATCGCCTTCGCCGCCGGTCTCGACACCTGGCCAGACGCCGTGATCCTCGTGTTCTTCGTGTTGTGCGGTTTGAGCCGGCTGGCCCGTTACAACGTGACCGCCGAAGCGCTCGCCAGCGAACATGGGCGTGTCACCCATTTCGAAGGCACGCCGATTCCGACCAGTGTCGTGCCGTTGCTGTTGCTGCTGTGGGGCGTGCATCAGGACGTGCAATGGGCGCTGCGCTGGGGCGACACCTGGCTGCATGTGCTCGTGATGCCGTTTGCCGTGTCCGGTTGCCTGATGGTCAGTCGCACGCTGCGTATTCCGAAGCCCTGAGCGGAGCGCAGGCCGTGCCGCATTTCCGTCGCGCCGGAGAACCACCCGTCACGCCACCCGGCATCGTCGTGCTCCAGGTGCGCCGGCCCGCTGGCGACACCTGGCATCGCTTCGACTCCGTCAACGAAGCCGCGACCTTCGCTCTCGAACTGATGCGCGGTGTCATCGACGGCAACGTCTATCCCCTCGCGATCTGGCGTGACGGCCGCAAGCTGTGGAAGCCGTATGGGCGCCACGGCAAGCTGCACGTCGCGTCGACGCGCGATGCTCTCCAGTCTCTTTCCTCCGGCGACACCGACATCGGATGATGTCCGGTGCTCGTGGAGGTTCAGTGTTTTGCCACCGAGGACACCGAGAATACAGAGGGACATGAATCGGTTGAATGAGGCGCTCGCGTCCCCGAGGCACGCCATCTCTCTATCCATCTCTGTGTTCTCGGTGTTCTCTGTGGCAAAAAAAGGCTTTCACCGCCACTCGACCCCAAAGCCCGCAAGGCGGCCGTTCGCAGCGGGCGGCGATGGTCTTCCCAGGCCGCCCAGGGATCGCGTCGGCGCAGCGTGCGGGCATCGACATCGCGGATCGTCATCTGCGCGGCACTTTCCGCCGTCGCGAGCGCGCGCCATGTCAGCGATCAGGCGACCGGCGCACCGGGGCGGGCGCGGGGCGAATACGGCGCGATGGCGGTCGCGCCGCGCTCATTGCGCAGGTAATCGATGAAGATGCGGCCGCGGCGGCACGGCGTCGGCGATGTCGCGCAACGTGCGACCGCTCGCGACACTGGTGTCCTGACGCAGAACATCGCGCGTCGCATCCGCCGCGGCATCGTCGGCCTTCACGAGCAGCCAGGCTTCCTTCGCCCGCGCCGGCCCCATGCGGCACGAGTGACCAGTGGCCCTGCAGACGTTGGCCGTGCAGCGTGAAGCGCAGATGGCCGCGCGCGAGGCCGGTTTCCGGGTCGTCGAGCGGCGTCCATGCGCCGGTGTCCCACACGAGCACCGTGCCGGCACCGTAGTTGCCGACGGGAATGATGCCTTCGAAATCGGCGTAGGCGAGCTCGAACGCACCGCCGCGTGGAGGCGAACGGGCACGGCGACGAGCGACAACCTGATCTGCCCGGTCCACAGCGCGCGACCGCCGGCGCCCGGCGTCTCCGCCACTTCGTCTGAAGGCGTCTCGGGTGCCGCGCTTTGCCGCTGTCGTCGCCGCGCCATGATCAATGCGGCGGAGGGGGGCTCGGCAGCCGCCGCGCGTCGTCACGCCGTGCCGCTTCGATGCAACTGCGTTCGTCGATCGCAATCGCGCAGCGCTGACGGATCGCATCCCATGCCGGCGTGTGGGTGCCTGGCGGCATCGGCGCAGTATCGGGCCCCGCGGCGGGCACCCCCGGCGGGGATGCGGGCGGTTCGCTCGTCGGCAGATCGTCCGCCTGCGCGGCGGCAGCACACAGGGACACGGTGCCGAGCAGCACACTTGCAAGGCAACGGCCCCACGCGTTCATGGCGGTGACGTTCCGCCGGCTGACGACGCGTCGCCGTCGGTGACCGACACGGCCCCGCAGGACCACAGGATGTCGTTCGCCTTTACGCGCCCGTCTGCGCTGTACGCCGCAATGGTGATGACGCTGCCTTCACCGCGTTCGATGCGCGCGCGATCGACCGTCGTGCGCGCGTCGTCGGGCGCGTGTTCTTCGTCACCCCGCGTCGCGGCGTCCTCCGCGCTCTGCATGCCTTTGAGCGCCCCGATCAGCGAGCCGCCGTAGGCGCCCACCCCGACGCCGGCGAGCGGTGCGACGGGACCGAGCACCGGCAACGCGCCGAGCCCGACGATGAAGCCGAGCGTGCCGCCGACCGTGATCCCGGTCGCCGCCGTGCGTGGCGCCTGTTCCGCACCGGCGGATTGCGCCGGCGTCGGCGAGACGTCGAACGCCGGCGACGGCGTCGCCAACGCACCGGTGTCGTCGGCCGCGATGGTGTGCTCGCTCGATGGTCCGGTGTCGAGCGCAAAGCCAGCATCGTGCAGAGCCTGGATCGCAAGTTCGGCGTCGGCATTGCGATTGAAAGCGGCGGTGAGCGTGAACATCGGAGAACCTCCATGTCGACCTGCAAGTCCGGTTCTCCATTACCGCAAGCCGCGTGCCAGTCGGCAGGTTCATTCAGCACGATCGCGCAGGCGCTTCTCGCCTTGCTGTTTCGCGCAGTGCGCGCAGCAGT
>JADZCB010000138.1 GCA_020851775.1 Gammaproteobacteria bacterium | reverse complement strand
TCGTCGGGATCGCGGCACGGGCCGTTGCCGCGCCATGTTTCGTTGGGCCCGGGGAACATGTCGGGCGTCGCGAGGCCGGCGTTGATCAGGCGCTCGCGGGTCGAGCAGTACGACACGCCGTGGCTGTCGCAATACACTTCGATGCGGTCGGTTTCGCCCTTCATGTCCAACCCCTGGCGAGTGCCCGTGGCGATGCTGCTCTTTATAGCAGCCTGACCGCCTGCGCTCAAAACGTAATCGACAGGCTCAGCGAGCCAAAGTTGTGGACACGACGCTGGCCCTCGAATTCCTTGCTGCGGAAGACCTGCGCGTAGGACAGCTTCGCGCGCCAGAACGTGACACTCGCGCCGAACAGGAAATCGCCGACCAGCCAGTGTCTGTCGACGTCGTGACTGTCGGCGAACGTGTTCCCGTCGAGGAAGATGTCGTGCAGGACGAAACGCCCCGTGACGGCGGCGAAGCCGTGGATGCCGAACGGGGAGGTGTTGCCAAGTCTGGGATCGCCGAGCGCCGTCGGCGCATTCGTGTCCCCGCCGGGGCTTATCACGGATGTGCCGAAATCCGCCGGCAGATTCCAGCCCGCGCGCAGTTCGGCGCCGGCGTTGACGTACGTGAAGACGTTGCCGACGGCGCCGCCACGGTGCGTGATGAAGTCGTAACCGAGACCCGCGGCATTGGCGCTGTGCCACGGCCGGTCGCGTCGTTCGTAAATCAGCGCGAGGCCCGGTTCGTTCTCGAGCTGATTGTCCCAACCCTGGGCGAGATCGAAGCCGCGCAACTCGTGGACGAGCTTCTGCGCGTCCTCGGCGAGCGAGGCCGGGCCGATCATGCCGGCCTGCAGTTCGACCGTGTCGAGGCGCGTCAGCGTCTTGCTGCTGAAGGCGACGCCGCCGTACAGCCAGCCGGCGTAGGGTCGATCGTCCGTGATCAGCGCCCGTGTGCTGGTGTCGCCCGGGGTGTAAATCTTCTGGCCGAGCGACAGCCCGACATTGTGCTGGCTGTCCGGCAGGTCGACGAACGGCAGGTGACTCGCCAGCCGCTTGGTCCATTCGAGCCCCGGCGGCAGGTCAGCATCGCGATAGCGCGAGACGTCCGGCGACAGCCAGCCGAGCTGGAAGCCATTGGTGTACTGCTCGTCACCGTCGCCGAACAGATCGTTCTCGAACATCACGGTCAGCGTGGCGCTGTCGCGCGGATCGCGCGCCCCCGCGGCGGCCACCGTTGCCGACGCGGTGGCGGCACCCAGCAGGCAGACGGTGAGCAGCGCGGCGCGCGGCGCGCGGCGGGAGGGATCAGAGCAAGGCTTCGATGGCGTCACGCAGTTTTCCGGAGCCCGGGGCGGTCATGCTGCTGAATACGCGCACGACCTTGCCGTCTCGATCGATGAGGTACTTGTAGAAATTCCACTTCGGCGACTTGCCGGTCGCCGCGATGATCTGCCTGTAAAACGGGTGCGCGTCGTCGCCACGGACCGAAAGCTTCTCGAACATCGGAAACTGCACACCGTAGGTCGAGCGGCAGAACTCCCCGATCTCCGCCTCGCTGCCCGGTTCCTGACCGCCGAAATCGTTCGATGGAAAGCCGAGCACGACGAAACCGCGCGGTCCGAGTTCGCGGTAGAGCGCCTCGAGGCCCTCGTATTGCGGCGTGAAGCCGCATTTGCTCGCGGTATTGACGACGAGCACGACCTTGCCCGCGTACTCGTCGCAGAGGCGTACGGGTTGTTTGCCGAGCAGAGGTCGGATCTCAAAATCGAGGCTCGCCGGACAGGTTGCGCGGGCCGATCCGGCGGCGAGCGCCAGCAGCAGGAAGACGGCAAGATGCATGGCGACGAACTCCTTCCGGGAAGTGATGCCGACGTCGTCCGGAGCACACCGGTTCGAACCGTCGCCGGCGTGGGAAACTCTGCAAAAGGCAGCGTTTCCGCGGACCATGGAAGGCCCGCCCGCGAACGAGAGCGCAAGCACTCGTTCGCGGCGACGAGCCCGAACTTGTTGCGGACTCGGCGATTCTGCGCAAGCTCACGACGGACTTGCGCAGAGCTTCCCTTGATTTTCCCCGCTCCCGTGGCCATCGTGCAACGAGCACGACAGCGAGGAGCGCGCGATGTTCGGGACAACCGCCAGGGAACGCCTGCCGACGCCTGCCGAGGCACTGCCGGGTCGCACGACGCCGATGCCGGTGCCGCCCAGGCACCATGTATTGGATGCGCCGCTGCAGGGTCCGTTCCCGGCACCGCTGGCAATGGCGTTGTTCGGTCTCGGTTGCTTCTGGGGTGCGGAACGCAAGTTCTGGGCGCTCGACGGTGTCTACACGACGGCCGTCGGTTACGCGGCCGGCTACACGCCGAACCCGACGTATCGCGAAGTCTGCACGGGACAGACCGGTCACAACGAAGTGGTTCTCGTCGTCTACGACCCGCGCCGCATTTCCTACGAACATCTGCTGGAGGTGTTCTTCGAGATGCATGATCCGACGCAGGGCATGCGCCAGGGCAACGACATCGGCACGCAATATCGTTCGGGGATCTATGTGTACGACGCGGCCCAGCATGCCGCTGCCGACGCTGCGAAGGCCGCGTACCAGCAGGCGCTGATGCGCGCGGGATACGGTCCCATCACGACTGAAATCCTCGCTGCGCCGACGTTCTACTACGCCGAGGACTATCACCAGCAGTATCTCGCGAAGAATCCCGGCGGTTACTGCGGGCTCGGCGGCACCGGCGTGCGTTGTCCGGGCGGGGTGTCGGCGCACAGTTCCGCGCATCCATAGCGTGGCGGGGGTCGTGCGGCCGGCGTCGGTGCCTGGCGTCTCGAGGACTGCCGGGTCATCCCTCCGGCATGGCGTGCGCGCATAAGGAAAGCGCCCCGCAGGGCGCTTAAAGTCTCGCGGAGGAAGGGCAAACGGATTATGCGCAGGCGCGCAGAACGTGCAGACGGCGCAGGGGCAGGACGATCAGCGCCGACAGCAGCAGCACCGCCGACTGGGGCAACGGGACCGCGGACTGCGGCGTGAGATGCGGAATATCGGCAAGGTGCGAAAAAGCGTTCGTGCCGGTCCAACCGCTCACCGAGTAGCCCAGGGTTCCGGCACCGAGGACATGACTGATCCCGCTGTCGAAGAAAACCTCGGCCCACTGCAGTGTGAACGGCCGCTTGACATAGTCGAATCTTACCGTGAACCGGCCCTGGCCGGCAGCGACCGTGGGGCCGTTGAGCACGAGCGCAGCGGGACTCGCGGACTGCACCGACCAGCCTTGCAGGTGGGCACCGAAACTCGTGCCGGCGAACTGCATGTTGCCCGGATCATCGGACCACAGATAAATCGCGTTCGATGCGAAGTCGTTCATGAACGTCTGATGCAGCGTCGCCGCGGCCGCGGACGTGGCGAGCGACAGCGTGAGCAGCAGGGCGGCGAGGTGGTTCGAAATCTTCATGCGGGTGCACTCGATGGCTGGCATTGCCTGACATCGAGCAAGCCCGATGCCAGCCAGGGCGCGCAAGCGCCACGGAACGCGCATCTGCAATGCGTTTCACAGTCGCTGCACCGGCCCATGTGCGGCCCGTCGCAAGTTCGTTCGGTGCCGTGACCTCATGCATGGGCCACCGCCGACCGTAGACGCGATGACGGCGGCAGAAATCGGCGCAGGACGGCCGAACCTGTCTCTGCGCGACGACGACCGAGCTTGCTGCCGGCTCGATCGCGTCCGGTGCGTCGCCCGTCTCAGGCGCTGCGCAAGCCTGCGACGCGGGTCAGCAGGATGGCGGCGAACGGGGCGATGAGGCCGATCGCGAGCACCGTCACGAGCAGCGCGCCGAGCTGGCTGTAATCTCCCGGTGCGCTGATCGCGTGCGTGACGGGATCGCGCGTCTCGCGGGTGATGACGAAGATCTCGTTCAGCCAGCGTGTGCCGAGCTGGGACGCGGACAACGCGAGGTTCGTGAACGAGGCCATCACCGCGAAGTAGGTCGCCTTCAGATGGGCCGGCGCCGAATTCGCGATCCACGCGAGCAGCGGCACCATCGAAATCTGGCCGAGCGGGGACTCGAGTGCGGTATCGATCAGCGCGATGAAGCGTGCATCGACGACGCCTCCCGTGTGCGCGGCAGTCCATTCGTGCAGGCCGTGATACATGCCGAGCGTCGGCAGGCCGAGCAGGAAGCCGGCCAGGGTCAGCAGGCCGACGATCCAGGCAATCGAGCGCTCGGCCATCATGCGCCGGAACGCAAACAGGCCGACCAGCGTCAACGTGCTCGCGATCAGCGACAGGCGTGCGATGAAGGACTGGTCGAAGCCCAGATCATCGATCATCCACCAGGTCGATCCGGCGCCGGTCCCCGGCAGGGCGCGGAACACGAAGATCACGATGGCGGTGCCGAGCAGCGTGCGGCGCGCGCTCTCGTCCAGTTCGCCGAGCAGCCGCCACATCAGGAACGCGATGATCGTGAAGGATCCGACGAAGATGATCTCCTGCGCATAGGGCACCGCCGAAAGGCCGGTAATCAGCGTGACGGCGACGAACGCCAGGCTGCCGCCGAGGATCGTCCAGTTCGGTCGCGTCGCTTCCTGGCGGCCGGTGAGAAGCGCGTCGAGTGCTGCCGCCGCGTGGCCCTGCGCGGCGAGGGCGGCGCGACGGCGTCGCCGCAGTACGATCGCGAGCAGCACGCCAGTGACGGAGATCACGGGTATCGCGAGCGCGTAGCAGTACACGTCGCGATAAATCGCGACCTTCTCGGCCTGTGGCAGTGCCTCGGCGCCGGCGAAGAGCACGACGTTCGCCGCCGACACCAGCACCCCGCCGCCGATGATCGCGACGCGGCCCAGTGTCTGCATCGTCGTGTTCATCAGCCGGCGTGTCGCCGGATCGATCGCCTCGCCCCGTTCGTCGACGCGCGGCACGGCTTCGACGGTCATCGCGTCGGCCACGGTGTCCTGCATCACGTATCCAATCGGCGCGAGCAGGGCCGCGAGCACGTACCAGTTCGCTGCCGGCATCACCGCGGCCATCGTCGCCGGCGCGCCAATGAGGCCGATCATGACGAGCAGGCTCGCGGTGATCAGGCCCGCGCCGACGAAGACGAGACCTTCCTTCCAGCGCCAGATCAAATCGACCAGATGGCCCATCGGCATTTTCAACGCCCACGGGATGCCGGCCCAGAACCCGATCGCGGCCAGAAAGGCCGCCGACAGATCCAGATACTCCTTGATGAAGAACGTGCCGACTATGCCGGTCAGTCCCGACACACCGGCTGCGACGTAGACCATCAGGGGCGGCAGATAGGACCAGCGCATCTCGCGCGCGAGAGACAACAGGTTGCGATCGAACCAGAGACGCAGGGCAGGGAACATGGGCAAGACGGCGCTGAAAGACGCCGCGTAGCTTGCGGGCCGCGCCGGCCGTTGGCAATGACATGCGGGGCGCCGTGCGTGATCCGGCCTGCTGGCGCCGCGGGCCTCCTCGATGCCACACTGGAACCTCGCGCAGCGCCGGCAGATGCAGCGCTGCCAGGATCTCATGTTGACCCGCGCGCGAAGCGGCGTTTGCGGCCAATCCTCTCCAGGTACAGACATGAACGAGCCCGCCGTCCACGACATTGCGCGCTATACGACCCAGTCCGGGGTCACGCTGGACTTGAAGCTCGCCTACCGCACGTTCGGCGAACTGTCGGCCGCGCGTGACAACGTGATCATCGTGCCGACGTTCTACGGCGGGCGCGACGTCGATACCGCCTACATGCACGCGCCGGGCCGCGCGATCGATCCGTCGCGCTACTTCGTGATCGTGCCGAACATGTTCGGCAACGGTCGGTCGTCGTCACCGAGCAATACGCCGCCGCCATACGGCTGCAGCGGGTTCCCGGTGATGTCGCTCTACGACAACGTCGTGTGCCAGCACCGGCTGCTGACCGAAGTGTTCGACGTGCGGCGCGTGCGGCTGGTGGCCGGCTATTCGATGGGCGGCATGCAGGCCTACCAGTGGGGCGCGTTGTATCCGGAGATGGTCGACGCGATTGCGCCGATCTGCGGTTCGGCGAAGGTTTCGGATCACAACTATCTGTTCGTCGACAGCGCCCGGGGCGCGCTGATGCTCGACCCCGACTGGAAGGATGGCTGTTACGAACGACCGCCGTTGCGCGGACTGCTGGCCTTCGGACGCGTCTATGCCGCGTGGCTCTTCTCCGCGGATTTCATGCGCGAGAAGCTCTACCGGCGGATTGGGCTGCAGACGCGTCAGGATGTGCTGAAGCTCACCCAGCAATACTTCCTGCACAACGATGCGAACGATCTGCTCGCGATGGCCCAGACCTGGCTCAGCGCCGACATCAGCGCGAATCCCGTGTTCGGTGGTGATCTGGCCGCTGCGCTCGGCGCCATCCGCAGCCGCGCCATCGTGATGCCGGGCACCACCGATCAATACTTCCCCGTCGCCGACAACGCCGCCGAGGTCGCGCAGATGCCGCGGGCCGAGTTACGCCCGATCGTCTCGGGCTGGGGCCACGGTGCGGGTTTCGGCATGGCCGCCGAGGACAACGCCCATATCGATCGCGCGCTTGCCGAACTGCTCGACTGATCCGAACCCCGGTCGCAGCAGTGCGAGGACCCGGCGCACAGGCCGGCGACAGCCTTTCTTTCGTGACGGCGACTGCGCGAGAATCACGCCTCATAGCGAGGGAGATTCAGCGTGATCGAAGGTGCCCGACTGTTCATCACCGGCGCGAACCGCGGCCTCGGTCGTGCGTTCGTGCGACAAGCGCTCGAGCTCGGCGCGGCGCGTGTCTACGCCGCAGCGCGCGATCCGGCGAGCCTCGACGCGACGCTCGCGCTCGACGCCGCACGTGTGCGGCGCGTGCGGCTAGACGTCACGAGCGTCGCGGACTGCGCCGCCGCGGCCCGTGACTGCGGCGATGTCGATGTCGTCATCAACAATGCCGGGGTGCTTTCGAACTACGGTGGTTTCGTGACGAAGCCCGATCAGGCCGGTATCCGGCACGAGATGGACGTCAACTACTACGGGGTGCTGAACGTCTGCCAGGCATTCGCACCGGTCCTCGCGGCCAACGGCGGCGGCGGGATAATCAACGTGCTGTCGATCCTCGCGATTGCGGCGACGCCCGTCGTCGGCTCCTACTGTGCGGCGAAATTCGCCGCACTCGCCTTGACCCGTTGTCTCGCGGCCGAACTTGCGGCGCAGCGCACGCGCGTGCTTGCCGCGATCCCGGCGACGATCGACACCGACATGGCGAACGGCTACCCGGGTCCGAAGGACGCCCCGGACTTCGTCGCCCGCACCGCGCTGGAAGCCCTGGCCGCGGGTCAGGCCGAAGTGCACATCGGGCCGTTGTCGAACGCCGTTCATGCGCAGTTCCGCAACGACCCCGAAGGCCTCGCGCGCGAGCGCGCCCAGATGCTGCCGACATGAACGTCGCGCCGCCGCTCGATGCCGCGCTCGCGCGGCACTATGCACCCGGCGACGTGTGGACGCGCATCGTCGAGCGTCTGCATGCCGCCGGCCACGATCCGGCGACACTGACGCGCGACGTCGCCGCGCAGTTCGACGAATTCCACGGCGGCGGCCGCGAATCGACGCGCGCGCTCGCGCGCTACGTGGGCCTCGCGCCCGGGCTTCGCGTGCTCGACGTCGGCTGCGGTATCGGCGGCCCGGCCCGTACGCTCGCCGCCGAATTCGGCGCCGACGTCACCGGTATCGATCTGACGGCGGATTTCGTGGTCGCTGCGCGGCGCCTGTCGGCGCTGCTCGATCTCGCCGATCGGACACACTTTGTGCACGGTTCGGCGACCCGGCTTCCGATCGCGGACGCCAGTGTCGATGTCGTGTGGTCGCAGAACATGCTGATGAACGTGCCGGACAAGACACTGTTCGCGGCCGAAGTCGCCCGCGTGCTGAAGCCGGGTGGGTTGTTCGCGTTCGAGGCGGTCGTCGCCGGCACCGGGGATGCGTATTACCCCGCATTCTGGGCCGCCAGCCCCGCGCTGTCGTTCCTGGTCGACGCGGAAGTCCTGCGCACGACGCTCGCCGCGGCCGGGCTCGTCGAACGCGGCTGGCTCGACAATACGACGCAGGTCGTCGAACTCGGTCGTCGGCGGCTCGCCGCCCTGCATCGCGATGGCCCGCCCAAGCTCGACATCGGCGCGATCGTGCCCGAGCAGGCCGCCGAGAAGATGCGCAACGGCCTGCGCAACAACGAAGAAGGCCGGACGCGGGCGATCCAGGGCGTCTATGGGCGGGTAGGCTGAGATGCAGTCGACGGGCTCCGCAACGACCGTGCACCTCGACGTGACACGATGCGCAGCGCCCGCCGGCGTAGTGCTCGACGCCCGCATCCACGGTCGCACACGACTCAACCTGATCGGCAGCCACAGTGCCGAGGCGGTCGCGGCGGAACTTCGACGCTGGTCGGCACTTCCCGATCTGCGCTGCATCGTGTTGCGGGGCGCGAGTGAGGCGGCATTCGTCGGCGGTGCGGATCTGAAGGAACTCGGCAGCCTTGATCGCGGCACGGCGGCCCGCTTCATCCGCAGTCTGCACGACGTGTGCGCCGCGATCCGCGACTGCCCCGTGCCGGTGATCGCGGCGATCGAAGGCTTCTGTCTCGGTGGCGGGCTCGAAATCGCGGCCGCCTGCGATTTCCGGATAAGCGCGGAGTCGGGGCGATTCGGCATGCCGGAAGTCCGCGTCGGCGTGCCTTCCGTCATCGAAGCGGCGCTGCTGCCTGGCCTCATCGGCTGGGGACGCACGCGTGAACTGCTGTTGCGAGGCCATGTGATCGACGCGCGCGAGGCCCTGCGGATCGGTCTCGTCGAACACTGCGTGGCACCGGCTGAACTGCCGGCGACGCTCGACGCGGCGCTTGCCGACGTCCTCGCCGGCGCACCGGCGGCACTCCGGGCGCAGAAGCGGCTGATGCGCCGCTGGGAAGAAACCGGTATCGAGGCCGCGATCGAAGCAGGTGTCGAGGCCTTCGTCGCGAGCTACGACGGCAGCGAGCCGGCCGAGCGCGCGGCCGCGTTCTTCGCCGCGCGCGAACGCACGCGCCACGGTGCGAAGGATTGACGCAGCCTCCGTCCGGCAACCCGGAAGGAGCGTATGCCCGACATTACTCCGCTCTCATACGCCGGTTTCTTGCCACCGAACACAGAGGGCGAGAGAGTAAAGTGTGCCTCCCGACCCGCGCGACGACCGCGACGGCTTGCGTTTGCGACATGCCGCAACGCGATTCCGTTACATTCTCGTCTTTCTCGGTGTTCTTGGTGGCAAAAGCCGACGCGCAAAGTGGCAGCCTTGCGTAACCAGAAGCTCAACCCAGCGTTTTCGGGTTTCCCTGCACGCCGCCGTCGACAGCGAGTACGGCGCCGGTGGTGAAGCTCGAGGCATTGCTCGCGAAGTACAGCGCGGCGCCGACGATCTCGTGCGGCTGGCCACCCCGCTGCAGCGGCATGCCCGATTTCGCGGCGCGTTCGAACGCATCGAGATCCCAGGCTTTCGAGATGTCGGTCAAGAAAGGACCGGGCATGATGCAGTTCACACGCACCTTGGGGCCGAAGGCATAGGCCAGCGAACGCGTCAGTGCATTCAGGCCGGCCTTGGCCGCGCCATACGGTTCGGACGCCGGACTCGGCGTCACCGCCGCGGTGCTCGAGACGTTGATGATGCTGCCGCCGTCACCGGCCGCCATGCGCGAGCCGACGAGTGCGGCGAGCCGGAATGGTCCTTTGAGATTCAGCGCGACGACCTTGTCGAACAGTTCTTCGCTGATGGCGTCGAGCGACGGATACACCGGCGAGAGGCCGGCGTTGTTGACGAGGATGTCGACCTTGCCGAAGCGGCCGTAGGCCGCGTCGACGAGGCCGTCGAGCGCCTGCCAGTTGCCGACGTGACAGGCGCAGGGCAGCGCGCGCCGGCCGCGCGCCTCGATTTCGGCGGCGACCTTTTCGCAGGCGTCCAGCTTGCGGCTCGCGACGACGACGTCCGCACCGTGCTCGGCGAACGCGAGCGCCATCGCACGGCCGAGGCCGCGGCTGCCACCGGTGATGAGCGCCACCTTGCCGGCGAGATCGAACAATCCGTCCGTCATCGTTCCTCCTCGTCTTCAAATCGTCTGGATCAGTCGGGCAGCGCCACTGCGGCGACGGGTGGCGTCGTCGTCCGTGGCGCGCGGTGATCGCGGGCAAGCCAGACGTAGAAGGCCGGCACCACGAACAGCGTGAACAAGGTGCCGATGCCGAGGCCCGCGGCGATCGTCAGGCCGATGTGGAAACGGCTGACCGCGCCGGGTCCGCTCGCGAACAGCAAGGGCAGCATCGCGACGATCATCGCGACCGTCGTCATCAGGATCGGTCGCAGGCGGACCGACGCCCCGGCCGCAGCCGCGGCCAGCTTGTCCAGGCCGTGCTCGCGTTGCAGCGCATTGGCGTACTCGACGATCAGGATGCCGTTCTTCGCGATGAGGCCGATCAGCGTGATCAGGCCGATCTGCGTGTAGATGTTGATCGTCGCGAAGCCGAGGAAGATGAAGGCGAGCGCACCGGCCACCGACATCGGTACCGACATCATGATGATCAGCGGATCGCGCCAGCTCTCGAACTGCGCCGCGAGCACGAGATAGATCACGAGCGCGGCGAGAAAGAACGTGATGACCAGCGCGCTGCCTTCCTGCACCGTCTGGCGCGACACCCCGGCATAATCCCAGGTATAGCCCTGCGGCAGCACTCGGCCGGCCTCGTCGTCGAGATAGCGCAACGCATCGCCGAGCGATACGCCCGCCGCCGGCAGGCCCTGGAGCGTCAGCGAATTGAGCTGCTGGAACTGCGTACGTTCGCTGGGCTCGATCGATTCCGAGAACGTCACGAGCGACGACAACGGCACCAGGTCGCCGTTCCCTGCGCGCAGATAGTAGAGGTCGAGCAGTTCGCGGCTGACGCGGAAACGGTCTTCGACCTGCGGAATGACCTTGTAGCTGCGGCCCTCGAGATTGAACCAGTTCACGTTGTTGCCACCGAGCAGCGTCGACAGCTCGCGGCCGATGTCCTCCATCGAAATGCCGAGTATGCCGGCACGATTGCGGTCGATGACGAGTTCGGTCTTCGGTCGCGTGAACTCGACCGATTTCTGCAGGAAGATGAACTGACCGCTCTTCATGGCGGCGCTGAGCAGATCGTCGACGGCACGATCGAGATCGATGTAATCACCGGGCGAGCGGACGACGAACTGGAGCGGCAGCCCGCGGCCGGCACCGGGCAGACTCGGCCGCGGGAACGACGCGACCTGTTGACCGACGAGCGCATTGAGCTTCGGTTGCAGTGCGTCCTGCACTTCCTGCTGCGTGCGTTCGCGCTTGGCCATCGGCACGATCTTGAAGCCGCTGAAGGCCGTGTTCGGTGAGCCGCCGAAGCCGAGGATGAAGAAGCTCTCGTAGTACTCGGGAATCGACTGGTAGGTCTTCAGCACGTCCTGCGTGTAGCGCTTCGTGTAATCGATCGTCGCCGTCTCCGGGCCGCGGGCGGAGACGAACAGAATGCCCTGATCCTCGTTCGGGGCGAGCTCGTTCTGGCTCAGGAGGTACATCGGAAACATGCTCAGCAGCACGACGAACGCAAAGCCGACGAAGGCGGGCCAGTAGCGCAGATTGCGTTCCAGCGTTCGATGATAGCGTTGCGTCAGCCAGCCGAAGAAGTGTTCGACACCGCGTTCGAAACGGCCGGGCGGGCTGGCGCTCAGGATGCGTGAGGACAGCATTGGCGACAAGGTCAGCGCGACGATGCCGGAGACGAGCACCGCACCGGCGAGGGAGAACGCGAACTCGGTGAACAGCGTGCCGACGAGGCCCTCCATGAACCCGATGGGCGCATAGACCGCGACCAGTGTCGTCGTCATCGCGATGATCGGCAGCCACAGCTCCCGGGCGCCGACGAGCGCAGCCTCGAGCGGCGGCTTGCCGTCGGTGATGTGGCGGTGGACGTTTTCGACGACGACGATCGCATCGTCGACGACGAGACCGATTGCGAGCACCATCGCGAGCAGGGTCAGCAGATTGACCGAGTAGCCGAGCAGCAGCATCAGGAATGCCGCGCCGACGATCGACAACGGCACCGCGATCGCCGGGATCAGCGCTGCGCGCAACGAGCCGAGCGACAGGAAGATCACCAGCAGCACGATCACGATTGCCTCGGCGAGCGTCGTGAACACTTCCTTGATCGATTCCTCGATGAACACGCTCGCGTCGTAGGGAATGAAGACCTCGAGGTCGGCCGGCATCTGGGTCTTCAGATCCGGCATCACGGCGCGCACGCGTTCGGCGACGGTCAGCGGGTTTGCGCCCGGCGTCGGATCGATCCCGATGTAAGTCGCCGTCTTGTCCATGTAGAGGCTGGTCGAATCGTAGTCCTCGGCGCCGAGTTCGGCGCGTGCGACGTCGGCGAGGCGTACGATCGCGCCGTTCTCGCTTCTGACGACGAGGTTGTTGAAATCCTCGACGCGCGAAATGTCGGTCGTCGTCGTCAGATCGATGCCGACGTACTTGCCCTTCGTGCTGCCCGGGCCGACGAGATAATTGTTCGATTCCAGCACGCGCCGGACGTCGGCGGCGGTCACGTTCAGCGCCGTCATCCGCACCGGGTCGAGCCAGATCCGCATCGCGAATGCCTGGTTGCCGAAGATCTGCGCGCGGGCCACGCCCGGGATCGACTGGAGCTGCGGCCGCACCACGCGCAGCAGGTAGTCGGCGATTTGCTGGCGCGACATGCTCGAACTGTAGAAGGCGATGTACATCAGCGCCGTCGGATCGCCGGTGACCGATTCGATGATCGGATCGTCGGCCTGTTCCGGCAGCACGTTGCGCTGGCTCGCGACCTTGGCCTGGATTTCCGCGACCGCGGCGTGGGCGTCGTAATTGAGCCTCATGTAGACCTCGATGGTCGACATGCCCTGCTTGCTGCTCGAGGTGATGTAGTCGATGCCGTCGGCTTCGGCGATCGCCTGCTGCAGCGGCGTGGTGATGAAGCCCTTGACGAGTTCGCTGTTCGCGCCGGGGTAGGGCGTGCGCACCGTGACGATCGTGTTCTCGGTGCGCGGAAACTGGCGCACTTCGAGCGAGGCGATCGCGCGCAGGCCGAGCAGGAAGAGCAGCAGGCTGACGACGCTCGCGAGGACCGGCCGGTGGATGAAGAGATCGGTGAAGCCGCGCGTCACGGCGCGCGGCTCATGGCGTGGTGGCCGGCACGTCGGCCGCCATACCGGCGCTGGCGACGACGACAGCGACGTCGTTGCGCAGCTTGTTCTGGCCGACCGCGACGACGCGATCACCGACCGCGACACCACTCGTCACCGCGATGAACCCGTCACGGATTTCGCCGGTCTCGACCTGCCGACGTTTGACCTTGAGGCCGCCGTCGGCCGCGACGACGAGGTAGACGGAATTGCCGTAAGGGCTGTACGTGATTGCGGTCGTCGGCACGATAAGCACTTCGTCGGGTCGCTTCTCGCGGGTATCCACCGCGGCGAACATGCCAGGGCGCAGCAGATCGTCGGGGTTCGGGAGACTCGCGCGGATTCTCACCATGCGGGTTGCGACGTCGATCGCGGGATCGATCGCGGTGATTTCACCGCTGAAGTTGCGCTCGGGATAGGCCTGGACCCGTACCTCGATCTGCTGACCGATGCGGAGGCGGTCGAGATCGCGCTCGGGCAGACGGTAATCGACGAACACCGTATCGAGCGATTGCAGGCCGACGATCTCGGCGCCGGGCGCGAGATAGTCGCCGAGATCGATGCGACGGATGCCTAGCGTGCCGGTGATCGGCGCCCGGATCGTCTTCTTCGCAATGAACGCCCGCTTGGCGCGGACCAGTGCCGCCGCCTCGGCGCGCCGTGCCCCCGCCTCGTCGTACTGGGCTTCCGACATCGTGCGCTCGCGGCGTAGCTTGTGCGCGCGCGCGAACTGCAGTTCGGTGAGTTCGAGCGCGGCTTCGAGGCCGGCGAGTTCCGCTTCATCGATGCTGGCCTCGAGCGTCACGAGCACGTCGCCGGCGCCGACGTGTGCCCCCGATTCGAAGCGGATGGATTCGACCTGGCCGGCGACTTCGGTGGTGACGGTGACATCCTGTACGGCGCTGATGCTGCCGACGCCGCTCAGCGAGCGCGGCCACTCGGCACGTTCGACGTTCGCGACGGCGACCGGTGTCGGTGGTTGCGGCGCCGAAAACTTCTCGATCATCCGCTGGACCTGCAAGTACTTCGTCACGGCGAGACCGCCGAAGATCGCGAACGCGAGGATGAGCAGCAACAGGACACGTTTGAGCAATGCAGCGGATCTCCGACTTGACGCCCGCATCGACCGCCACGTCGAAACGCGGTGCAAGCGAGACTACCCGAAGGGCGCGAGTCTAGCATCCGTCGTCGACGGTCGTCCCGCCCGGAGGCCGGTGATCCAGGTCAACGCGATCGGGGGGCGGGATGCTACGCTTAGCACATGACTTCGAATGCCACCGAACCCGCCGCGCTTGCGCATCGACTCGTCGGCCACTGCATGTCGCGGCAGGTCGCGAGCGCGTCGCCGTACGACACGCTCGCGATGGCGTATTCGACGATGTGCCTGCGCGGCATCCGGCGCCTGCCCGTCGTCGAGCACGGCAGGCTCGTCGGCATCATCACCCGCAGCGACATCCTCGAGGCCAAACCGACGGAAATCGGACATGCGGTGGATTTCGACGGCGTGATACGGGACCTCGATCGCATCACCGTCGGCATCGCGATGCATCGCGCACCGGTGTCGATCTACGAGGCCGACACGCTCGGGCATGCAGCCGAACTGATGCTCGAGCACAAGGTCGGCGGTCTGCCGGTGCTGGATGCCCGTGACCATCTGGTCGGTGTGATCACGGAATCCGATCTGTTCCGGCTCGTCGCTGCGCAGTGGCGGGCCGACAACGCGCGGCGTTGAACGCGGCGTCAGGCCGTTCGCGAACGAGGAGAAGCCCATGTCCGGAACGACGAATGCCCAGCGCCTGTACGGCCTGCGCGATGATCTGACGGCGCGGCTGGCCCGCGTCCATGCTCACGACGAACATCGCGTCGAGCCGGTCTCGCAGGATTATTCGGAGCAGGCGGTCGAACGCCAGAACGACGAGGTCGTCGAGGCGCTCGGTGTACGCCTGCGCGGCGAACTCGCGGCGATCGATGCCGCGCTCGCGCGGGTCGCCGCCGGCACCTATGACGAGTGTGCAGACTGCGGTGAACCGATCGGCGCGGAGCGCCGCGAGGTTCTGCCGCTGACTGCGGTGTGCGCCGCGTGTGCCGCCCGGAAGTAGTCGAAGCGCGTGCGGCGCGTCCGGCGCCGGGCGCGCACAAGCCGCCGCCGCAACCCGCCGATCAGCGGCCGCGGGCGCTGCGTAGCGCGCGCTCCCGCAAGCGCCTCCGCATTTAACCTTCGTCACGGCGTTCTGCGGGGCTGGCGCCGCGCCGGGCGCGTCAATCGCGCAACGCCCCCGCGAGCACCCCGACGTGCCGTTCCACGCACTCGGCGGTGCGTGCGAGGTGATAACCCCCTTCGAGCAACGAGATGATGCGGTTGCCGGCGTGCCGCTCGGCGGCTTCCATCACCCGTGCCGTCATCCAGCCGTAACAGCCGGTCGACAACTGGACGTCGCCGAGCGGATCGTCGCGATGGGCATCGAAGCCCGCCGAAATGAGGATCGCTTCCGGCTTGTACAGCGCGAGTCGTGGCAGCACCTGTTCGTTGAATGCCAGTTCGTAGGCGCTGTCGGTGGCACCGGCCGGCATCGGGCAGTTCAGCGTCGCGCCGCGGCCGCGGCCCGTTCCAATCTCGCCGGCACTGCCGGTTCCCGGGTAATACGGATACTGGTGCAGACTCACGTACAGCACGGCGGGATCCTCGTCGAAGCTGTGCTGCGTGCCGTTGCCGTGGTGTACGTCCCAGTCGATGATCGCGATCTTGTCGAGCCCATGCTGCCGTTGCAGGTAGCGCGCGAGAATCGCGACGTTGTTGAACAGGCAGAAGCCTAGCGCGCCGTCGCTCTCGGCGTGATGGCCTGGAGGCCGCAGCAGCGCGAAGCCGTTGCTACAGCGGCCTGCGATCACTTCGTCGGCGAGGGCGAGCGCGGCGCCGACGGCGAGCGTCGCGACATCGAAGGAACGCGCCGAAATCATCACGTCCGGGGTGTCGAGGAACGACTTGCCGGCACGACAGGCATCCGCTGCGCGACGGATGTAGTCGAGGTGGTGGATGGTCTCGATCCACGCGAGATCTGCCGGCTCGACCTGCACCCGGTGCACCCGCTCGAACCATGGCGCGGCCGCCAACTGTGCGAGCGCGCTCGTCAGACGAGCGGGGCGCTCAGGATGGCCAATCCCGGTATCGTGATCGAGGAACCGGCGATCGTAGGCGAGGGCAGTCGGCATCGGCATGTCGTCGGGCTGCGCTCAGGTGTGTCGTGCCGCACCGGCAGTCGCGGCGTCAGACGCGCCCGCTGCGGGTCAACGGACTTGCGCAGCGTCGGCCGGCGCCGCAGCCGGCTGGTCGATCGCGCCGCCGGCGAGCCGGCTCGCCGGCTGTCGATCGCGCGCGAGTTCGATGTAGTCGCCGAGGACTTTCGAGGCTTCCTCGAGCACGACGTCGAAATCGTCCGGATCCTTCTTGTCGCGACCGCTGCCGTCTGCGTCGATCGCGAGCGAATCCTCGTCGCCGGTTTCCGCTTCCGGTTCCGCAGGCAGCGCTGCGAGCCCGTGCGCGACGCGGATTTCGTTCTCGCGGGCCCGCTGGTCGCGACGTGATTTCTCGTGCTCGGCACGGCGCTTGGATTCGAGCAACGACACCGACGTGCGATCGGCCGCCTCCTGCATCGCGTGTTCCTGCGCGAGCAGCGCGCGATAGGCCTTGTCGTCCTTCATGCGTGCTTCGTGACGTTCGCGCAGCGCGGCGACGGGACCGAGCGATTCGAGGGCCGGCGCGAAGCGGACGGCGGCGATATGCGCAAACGGCAACGCGTTCTTCAGCGCACGCTCACCCTGATCCTTGGTGCTGAAGCCGCTGGGAAACGCGATGTCGGGCACGACGCCGCGGTGCTGCGTGCTGTCGCCTTCGACGCGGAAGAATTGTGCAATCGTGGCCTTGAGCTGGCCCAGCTTGCCGTTCGATTCCTCGTCGAAGCGATTGAGATCGACGAGATTCTGCACCGTGCCCTTGCCGAAGGTCGGCTCCCCGAGCACCAGACCGCGCCGGTA
>JADZCB010000137.1 GCA_020851775.1 Gammaproteobacteria bacterium | reverse complement strand
TCTCGCTGTCATAGCCGACTCCGATATGGATGCGCCGCTCGCGCCACAGATGGACGGCGATGCCGAGCACGATGCCGATGCCGACGGCGATGTCCACGCGCGGCGCGAGCCACAGCGTGAGTCCGAACGTCGACCAGCCGACCAGGGCCTGCGCGCGCGAGACCTGCCCGATCCGCCACAGGGCGCGCACCTGCACGAGTTTCAACACCGCAGCGATGATCACGCCGGCGAGCACGGCTTTCGGCAGCGTCGCGAGCACCGGTGCCCACGGCATGAAGGCGAGGACCGTGAGGCCGGTGACCGCACCGCTCCACCGCGTGCGCCCACCGGCCGTGCGATTGATCATCGTGCGCGAAAACGAGCCACCGACCGGGAACGCATGCGACACGGCGGCGGCGAGATTCGCCATCCCCTGCCCCACCAGCTCACGGTTCGCGCTCCACGGACTGCGATCCTGCGTCGCGAGCGTGCGCGCGATGGCGGCCGGCTCCGCGAAACCGACGAGCGCAATCACGAGGCCCGGCACCAGCAGGTCGCGGGCCTGGCTCCAGGCGAAATCGAAGCCGATGGCCGGCAACTCGCGCGGGATGAGGCCGACCATCGGCGCCGTGTAATCGCCGTAGCGACCAATCAGCACGCCGATGGCGACGGCGACGAGCACCCCCGGGAACAGCACATGCAGACGCCGCCCGCCGCTGATCGCCCCGACGGTGCCGACACCGCAGGCGAGTGCGGCGAACGACCACTCGGCCGGCTGCGCGAGCACCGCGAACGCGCGTGATACTTCCTGTCCGGGACGTGCCGCGAGGCCGAGCAGTGGCGGCAGTTGCGACGCAAGGATCAGCAGTGCAGCCGCGCTCGAGAAGCCGATCATCACCGGCTGCGACATCAGGAAGGCGACGAAGCCGGCACCCCCGGCCCCGATCGCGATCCTCAACACCCCGACCGTCAGCGCGAGCAGCGCCGCCAGCGCGACGTAGTCCGCGCCACCGGGGACTGCGAGTCCGCCGAGTGCAGCGAGCGTCAGCATGCTCGTCAACGCGACGGGCCCCGTCTGCAGATACGGCGAGGAGGCGAAGAACGCGGCGACGATCGGCGGCAGGATGGCGGCGTAAAGCCCGAACACCGGCGGCATGCCGGCGAGTTCGGCGTACGCGAGCGACTGCGGGATCAGCACGAGCGCGACACTGATCCCGGCCACTAGGTCACCCCATTGTGGCCGCACGGCAGGCGCCTGCGTCATGACGGCGGAAGACGGCAGCAGTCGGACATCGGGCGCGGATGGCTGGGAATGTGCTGAGCTTATATCATTCTGGCATATATGAATTCCGGGACGCATCGTGGCCGACGGCACTGACATCCACCGGCGCGCGGCCGGGTCGCCCGTCGACACCGCGCCCGCCGTCGCCGACGCAGTCGAGACCACGACCTGCTACATGTGCGCGTGCCGCTGCGGCATCCGCGTTCATCTCAAGCAAGGTGTCGTGCGCTACATCGACGGCAATCCCGACCATCCCGTCAACCGCGGCGTGATCTGCGCGAAGGGCGCTGCGGGGATCATGCAGCATCACTCGCCGGCGCGGCTGACGAAACCGTTGTTGCGCACCGGCGAGCGCGGCGCCGGTGAGTTCCGCGAAATCGAATGGGACGAAGCGCTCGCGCTCGCCACCGGCTGGCTGCGGGACATCCGCGCGCGCGCGCCGCGCGAACTCGCATTCTTCACCGGTCGCGATCAGAGCCAGTCGTTCACCGGCTGGTGGGCGCAGCAGTTCGGGACCCTCAACTATGCCGCCCACGGCGGCTTTTGTTCGGTGAACATGGCGGCCGCGGGGCTTTACTCGATCGGCGGTTCGTTCTGGGAATTCGGCGAGCCGGACTGGGCCCACACGCGGTACCTGCTGTTGTTCGGCGTCGCCGAGGATCACGCGTCGAACCCGATCAAGATCGGTCTCGGCCAGCTCAAGGCGCGCGGCGCGACGTTCGTGTCGATCAACCCGGTGTGCACCGGTTATTCGGCGATCGCGGACGAATGGCTCGGGATCACGCCCGGCACCGACGGCCTGTTCGTCGCCGCGCTGATCAATGAACTGCTGGCGGCGGAGAAGATCGACTGGACCTATCTCGCCCGCTACACGAACGCGGCCTGGCTCGTGGTCGACGATGCCGGGGCGGCCGATCACGGACTGTTCGCGCGCGACGAGCGGGGCCAGACATTGTGCATCGACGCCGCGAGCGGTGACGTCGTGCCGGCGCTCGGCAGCCACGTCACACCGCGTTTCGCCGGTGCCGTCGTGCTGGCCGACGGGCGCCGCGCAGTGCCCGCATTCGAAGGCTTCGCGCGCCGCTTCCTCGATCCTCGGTTCGAGGCGGACGCCGTGGCGCCCCGCTGCGGCATGCCCGCGGCGACGATACGCCGCATCGCCGCCGACATCGCGGACGTCGCCTTCGCGCAGACGATCACGCTGCCGGGGCCGTGGCGCGATTGCTGGGGACGCGAGCATGCCGAGATCGTCGGCCGCCCGATCGCGATGTATGCAATGCGCGGGATTTCCGCGCACGCGAACGGCTTCCACACCTGCCGGCTGATCCATGCATTGCAGATGCTGCTCGGATCGATCGACGTGCCGGGCGGCTTCCGCTACAAGCCGCCGTTCCCCCGTCCGATTCCGCCACCCGGGAGTCCGGCGACCGGCAACGCGCCCGGCACGCCGCTGACCCGCATGCCGCTCGGCTTTCCACGCGGTCCCGACTACCTGCTGCACGACGCGGACGGCCGACCGGAGCGTCTCGACCAGGCCTTCAGTTGGGAATTCCCGCTCGCACTGCACGGCCTGCTGCACACGGTGATCCACAACGCCTGGAAGGGCGATCCGTATCCGATCGATACGCTGTTCCTGTACATGGCGAACATGGCCTGGAACTCGTCGATGGACATCCCGGCGACGCTCGCGCAACTGACCGATCGCCGTGACGACGGGACGTATCGCATCCCGCACATCATCTATGTCGATGCGTACCACAGCGAGACCGTGGCGTACGCCGATCTGGTGCTGCCGGATACGACGTATCTCGAGCGCTGGGACTGCATTTCGCTGCTCGACCGTCCGATCTCGGACGCGGACGGCGCAGCCGATGCGATCCGTCATCCGGTCGTGACACCCGATCGCGACGTACGGCCGTTCCAGGACGTGCTGCTCGAACTCGGCGCCCGCCTCGGTTTGCCCGGCATGATTGAGGATGACGGCAGCCCGCGCTATCCCGGCGGCTATGCCGACTACCTTCGTCATCACACCCGCGCGAACGAGGTCGGACCGCTCGCCGGCTGGCGCGGCGCGGACGGTGAACTCAGCTTTCGCGGTGCGCCGAACACCCGGCAGCTCGAACGCTACATCGCGAACGGAAGCTTCTTCCGCGCCGAACTGCCACCGACGCAGCGTTACTACCGCCACGCGAACGCGGCCTATCTGGCGCACGCGAGCGAGGTCGGCTGGATCGGCGCCGCGCAGCCAATCACGCTCGAGCTCTACAGCGAGAC
>JADZCB010000136.1 GCA_020851775.1 Gammaproteobacteria bacterium | reverse complement strand
GGCGATGTTGCGCACCTTGGCCGCCGTGATCAGTTCCTGACCCTTCAGAATGCCGCCGAGCAGAAGCCCGATGATCACCAGCACGATGGCGATTTCGACGAGCGTGAAACCGCGCTGGCGGGCCGGGTGTGAAAACGGAAGTCGCTTCTGCATGGACGCTCTCGCTGGGCAGTTCAAACCAGCATGGGCAGAAAACGTGCCAGCCACGAGCGCACTGATTTTCATCGGATTTAATTCCGGCGCTCCGATGCGCGGCGTCGTCATTCGGTCGACTCTGACCGTTTTTCGACAGCGCCGTGGCGGGCGACGATGTCAGCGAGCCGCCGGGTCAGGAACGCGTGCTCGCGTTTGTCGGTGATCCGGCCGCTGTCGAGCAGCCCGCCGAGCAGGATGCGGGCGGACTCGAGTTCGCCGACATTTTCGAGCACGAAAATCTCGAGCTGCCGCGCCCACGGCGGCACTGCGGCGCTGTCCGGCACCGCCGCGAGCAGGCGCGCATAGCGCCGGGCGCGCTCGACGTCGCCGAGGCGGTGCTGCGCAACGAACACCGCATGTGCGAGCCACGGCCAGCGTCGCGCCGGATCCGCCGCGAAGCACGCGGCGACGAAATCGAGCATCACCCGGCTGCGCGCGCGATCGGGGATGTCGCCGTAGAGCCGGCTCGCGGCGAGCAACGGGTACTGGGCAATGGGATCGAGTTCGAGGGCGAGCGCGAGCCACGCGCGCAGCCGGGCATAGTCGAGCGCGGCATACGGCACGCTGACGCCGGGCTGCACATCGAAACTGGTGAGCCACAGCATCACCAGCCGTGCAGCGAGCCGCGCGTCGCCGCCGGCGAGCACACGCACGACCGCCGCCGACGGTGGCGCCGGCAGTGCAGCGGCCCGCGCCCGGGGTGGCGGCTGCGCAGCCTGCCAGCCGACGCTCGCGACGAATGCCGCGAGCAGCATGCCGCGCGTCAGCAGCGGCACGTCGCGGAAGGCGCGCAGGCGACCGCGGGCGACGCTCACAGGTCACGCCGTTCGAAATCGACGAGGCCGAGCGCGGCGAGGAATCCGACATAGAGCACGGTCTGCCCCAGCGCGAAGCCGAGCTCGGTCCGCAGGCCGGCGACGTCACCGAGCAGCCACCCCGTCGGCGCATAGCGCGAGAAATCGGGCAGCACCAGGGCGAGTCCGTACACCCCCGCCGCGACGAGTCGAGCACCGGGATGCGCCGGCTCGCTCGCGAGGCCCATCGCCATCAGCACGAGCGACGACATCGCGCGCGACAGCGCGTAGAACCCGCCGATCACGCCCATCGCCGGCGCGACGCGGCCCAGACTCGTCGCAAGTGCGAGCGCAAGCGCGGCGACGATCGCGAGCTCGCAGGCGAAGGACAGCGTCCAGGCGGCGAGTGCGGTGGGCGGGACCAGCGTCACGAGCGGCAGCGCCGTCGCCGCTGCGAGCACGCACGCTGCGAGCAACTGGCTGCTCAGGCGCGCCAGATACCAGGTGCGACGGGCCAACGGCCGTGCGAGCAGCATGTCGAGCACGCGATCGTCGAGTTCACGCACGAGGGCGACGACGGTCACGAGGGCGAACAGCAACACGAGCACGGGCCGGGCGAGGCCTGCATGGAACGTTACCCGCTGCGCAGCGACCTCGGTCACGGCGAGCCCGGCGAGAAAGTTCGCGAGTCCGAACACGAGGGCGATGACGACGGCGAGCACGAGCACGCTGCGCGTGCGCCACCAGTCGCGTGCGGCGAGGCGCACGAGCGCGACATACTGCGTGTGGATTGCCATCGACTTGCTCCGCAGCGGCGCGCCGGGCGCCGCCCGCCGTGCCCGCCACTGGCGAAGGATAGTAACATCGGTGGCGCGCAGGCCGTCGCGCGGTTCGCGAGTTTCAAGGTGTTTGACATAGCCGCCCTCCTCGACCGCCGTCGCGAGCACTGGATCCTCGCGATGATGCTGCTGACGCTGCACGGCACGGTCGTCGCCGGTGCCGGGTCCGGCGTCGCAGCCTCGCTGATGACGGCGCATCTGGGGCTGTTCTTCCTGTGGCAGCCGATCTGGCGTCGCGACGAATCGCTGGCCTGGGGCACGGCGTCACTGGTGGTGTTGTTCACCGCGCTGTGCGCGATCGCGCTCGACTGGCTGCTGCTGTTCGCGTGGGTCGTGGTGCTGATCGGCATCGTCGCCGGCCGCTCGCTCGATACGCGCAAGGAACGCTACGCCTACATGCTGACGCTCGCGGTGCTGATCGCGGAACTGCTGATCGGCATCGTGCCTCCATCGTTCGCACTGCCGATGCTGCACCCGGGCGTGTCGGACGCGTTCCGCGTCGTGCTCACGCTCGCGCCGCTGTGTCTGCTGTTCCTGCCCCGCGTCAACGCCCCACGTGCGGCGTTTCCGATCGAATTCTTCCGCGGCATCATCGTCGCGCAGATCGCCGCGTTGCTCGCGCTCGGCAGCGTCGTGCTGTCACGGCAACGCGGGCTCGAGTATCCGATCGCGCTGCTGGTGGCCTTGATCGCGGTCGCCGCCTTCCTGCTCTTTCTCGCCTGGATCATTGCGCCTGCTGCCGCACGCGGCGTCGGCAGCCTGTGGGAGCGCTCGGTGCTGAACATCGGCACGCCGTTCGAAGCCTGGATCGCGCGGCTCGCCGATCTCGCTGCTCGCGAGTCGACTGTCACTGCCTTGAAGGACACGGCGCTCGACGATCTCTGCGCGATGCCGTGGGTCGCCGGACTGAAGTGCGCCGACGGCACACTGCGCGGACGCGAAACCTCGCATCACGTGCGCCTCGCGAGCGGCCCGGTCGACGTGACGCTCCACGCCGAGCGACCGCTCGGGCCGGCACTGCGCCATCACGCGCGGCTGCTGGTCGAGATCCTCGGCCAGTTCTGCGTCGCGAAACGGCGCGAGATCGAACTGGCACACCAGGCGCAGCTCGAGGCCGTCTACGAGACGGGCGCACGCGTCACGCACGACATCAAGAATCTGCTGCAGTCGCTGAAGATCATGGCCGCGCCGGTGCCGCGCGGCGATGCGCAGCGCGAAGAGGAACAGTTGCAGCGACTGCGTCGGCAGCTTCCGCAGGTCGTGCACCGCCTGCAGATCGCCCTCGACAAACTGCAGCAGCCCGCCGCCGCGCCGTCGGCCGAGCACACGCTCGCGGGCTGGTGGCAACAACTCTGCGCGCGCTGCGAAGGTCAGGATCTCGCGCTGACGGCGCGCATGACGAACCCGGCGCTGGCGGTGCCCGACGAATGTCTCGACAGCGTGATCGGCAATCTGCTCGACAATGCGCGGCACAAGCGCCTCGCCGAACCGGACATCGAGGTCCGCGTGACGCTCGACAATCACGCCGGGCACTATGCGATCGACGTCCTCGACAGCGGCAGCGCGGTCCCGGCCGCCGTCGCCGAATGTCTGTTCGAGCGCACCGTGCCATCGCGCAACGGACTCGGGATCGGTCTCTACCAGGCCGGACGGCTCGCGCGACATTCCGGGCTCACGCTCGCGCTGATCGACAACCGCGATGGCGCCGTGCGCTTCCGGCTGACGAACACGGTCGCGCTTCCCGCGACCACGCAGGACAACGATTTGACGCTGCCCGGCTGAGGCCGGCACAACGACCCTGAGAAAGGAGCTTGAGCATGAGCTGGAATACTGTCGAGGTGGAGGTGCGCGGGCGCATCGCCATCGTCAGCATGGCGCGCCCGGACGCATTGAATGCATTCAACTACGAGCTGATCGAAGAGCTCACCGAAGTCGGTCGCACGTTCCACCGCAATCACGACGTGCACGCGGTGATCCTGACCGGCAAGGGCCGTGGCTTCTGCGCGGGCTTCGATCTGAAACAACCGCCGGTGACGGGCAGTTTCGCCGAACGCCGCGATTACACCCATCTGGGACGCCATCTGTGCCGTGCCTGGGAGGAGATGCCACAGACGACGATCGCCGCCATCGAGGGTCCGGCCGTCGGTGCCGGCGCCGCGATCGCGTTATGCTGCGACTGGCGGGTGCTGGCGGCGAACGCCTATTTCTACGTGCCGGAAGTGAAGATCGGTCTCACGCTGCAATGGCAGGCGATCCCGCGACTCGTCGCGCTGGTCGGCCCGGCGCGCGCGAAACGCATCGTGATGCTGTGCGAGAAAATGGGCGCGCGGCAGGCGCTGGAGTGGGGTCTGTGCGAGGAGCTCGCGCCGACCGGCGGCGCCGTCGAGAAGGCGCTCGAGCTCGCGGCCAAGGCGCTGGAGATGCCGCCGGTGATCATGACGATGAGCAAGCAGGCGATCAACGCGACGGCCAACGCATACCTGCACGCGACGTCGTACATGGATGCCGACGTGTCGATGCTGGTGTTTGACAGCGAAGACGCGGTCGCCGCGCGCGATGCGTTCAATCGCCGTTGATCCCCGGCCCCGACGCCACCCGGAAGAGGACTGATACATGGACATCCTGCGCGGCAAACGCGTCGTCATCACCGGTTCGTCGCGCGGGCTCGGCCGCGCGTTCGCCGTCGCGATGGCGAAACAGGGCGCGAGCCTGGTGCTGAACGGCACGAACACCGAGGCACTGCGCGACGCGGAAATCCTGGTGCGCAAGGTCGGCGGCAAGGTGTCGAGCGTCAGCGGCTCGGTCGCCGACGCCGACGTCTGCGCGAAACTCGTGCAGACCTGCGTCGAACATTTCGGCGGGATCGACCTCCTCGTCAACAACGCCGGCGTCGTGCGCGATCGCACGTTGTTCAAGATGACGGACGCCGAGTTCGACGAAGTCATCGCCGTGCATCTGCGAGGAAGCTGGGCCTGCGGCAAGTACGCGGCGCTCGCGATGCGCGAGGCAGGCGGCGGCCACATCGTCAACGTGATTTCGAACTCGGGACTGTGCGGCGGCTTCGGCCAGAGCAACTACGCGGCGGCCAAGGCCGGCATGCTGGGCCTGATGCGCACCTGGGTGATCGAACTCGCCCGCCATGGCATCCGCTGCAACGCGTTCTGGCCGATCGCGGCGACCGACATGACGAACGTCGTGTTCGACAACGCCGCGCACGAGGCCGTGACGCTGGGTCGTCCGGCGCCCTCGCCCGTCGAACTCGGCTTCGGCAGTGCCGACGAGGTCGCCCAGGGCATGCTGTGGCTGGTCAGCGACGCTGCCGCGCATTTCAACGGCCAGGTCATGACGTTCAACGGCCGCAAGACCGCGCTGTGGACGCAGCCCCGCGAGGTGCACGAAGCCTTCAAGGCAGACGCCTGGACGCTCGACGAACTGACCCGGCACTACGCGAACGTCGCACCCGAACCCTTGTATCAGGCGCGGTTCGTCGAATGACGGCGTGCCGTCGGTGCAGGGCCGGATCGGCATTGCCCGTCCGGGCTACCCGGCGCACGCGTGCTCGCCCATCATGCCGTCCATCACTCATCGATGGAGAATCCGGATGCGCCCAGTCGCCCCTCGCATAACGCCCCTCGAGCCCACCGACTGGAATGCCGATCAGCGCACGCTGATGGAGCCTTTCGTGAAAAGCGGTACGGCGTGGAACGTGTTCAAGACCCTCGTGCGGCATACGGGGCTCTTCAAGCGCTGGCTGCCGTTCGCGACGCATGTGCTGTCGAAGCAGACGCTGGCGCTGCGCGAACGTGAAATGCTGATCCTGCGCATCGGCTGGCTGTGCCGCTCGCCCTACGAATGGACGCAGCACGTGCAGATCGCCCTGCGCGCGGGACTCACGGAGGCGGAGATCGCGCGCATTGCCGACGGTCCCGACGCCGCAGGTTGGGCCGCACACGACGCCGCACTGCTGCGCGCCGCCGATGAACTCCATCGCGACGCCTGCATCGGTGAGGCGACGTGGCGCACGCTCGCGGCGGTCTATGGCACGGAGCAGATGATGGACGTGGTGTTCACCGTCGGCCAGTACACGCTGGTGGCGATGGCCTTGAACAGTTTCGGTGTCACGATCGACGCCGATCTGCCGCGTGTCCCGCGCGTGCCGGACTGAAGCGGCAGCAACGTCGTCATGGCAGTTCTCCACTCGAAGCCGTCCCGCCCGCATGATGCCGCGAAACGGCTCGTTCCCGCACCCTGCCCGCATCTCACGCGTTGTAGACGAGGCCTCCGCTCGCCTTGTAGCGCGTGAACACCTCGCGCGCCTCGTCGGCGAGCACCCCGAGTTCGATCGCGATGCCCCGCGTTTCGAGATAGCGCCAGGATTCGGCGAACACCGGGCCCTCGTCGAAACCGAGCTCGAGCGCGTCTTCGCGCGTCGCGCCGCAGACGAGGCGTCCCACCCCGCTCCACAACACGGCGCCGAGACACATCGCGCACGGCGTACACGAGGTATACAGCACGCGTGGCGCGGCGGACGCCCGCCGCAGGGTCCACGAGCCGGCTGCGGCCTGTGCGAACATCAGCGCGACGATTTCGGCATGCAGACAGGCATTGTTCGTCGGCTCGACGCGATTGACGCCGACGCCGAGCGGCCGCGTGCCGTCCGCATCGTACACGACCGCGCCGAACGGCCCGCCGCTGCGGGCGAGCACGTTCTCACGCGACAGTGCGATCGCCAGACGCATGCGCATCACATCGTCGACGGCGTCGGGCCAGCGCGCGACGAAACCGGCCGTCCAGTCCGGCAGCGAGATGTTCAGGGCAGCGACGTGCATGTGCGGATTGTCGCGCGGGTCCGGTACCGGCGCTGTCGGTCGGCCGCGCCCGGCGGCGAATCCCGGCGCTCGATCATGGCAATCTGCCTGCCGCCACCAGTTTGGCGTTCAGCACTGTCGGCACCACCCACAGCACGAGATCGTCGAACTCGCACAGCGGCGTGCCTTCGTCGGCATCGTCGCTGCAGTCCGGCGCGCCCGGCGTATAGCCACGCGTGACATAGACGTCGTCGCCATCGGCGTTCTCGAATTCGTCCGGCGCACCCGGCGCCGCGCGCGGAACGCCGCCGACGCTCGTCGCACCGAAGCCGTTGCGGCCGTGCGAGATCAGCACGGCCGGCACCTCGGCCGCGGCAGTGTAGGCATGCTTGCCTTCCTGCACACCGTTCGTCGCCGGGTTGTCGCCACGGCTGCCGAGCGTCAGGTTGCCGCGCGCGCAGAGATCGAGTTCATCCTGTGCGCTGCCGTTGCAGAGCCCGTCGCTGTCCGGCCACGTGAACTGGGTGGCGCGCACGCGGTAGCGCAGGCGGTTGCTCCACGCGTCACCCGGCGGCACGCCGAGTTCGGCCCACGGCAGGAAGTCGGCGCCGGCCGCGCACTGCGCGGTGGTCTTGTCCGCAGGGTTGAATGCCGGATCCGGCAGACCGTCGCCGTCGGCATCGGGACACGGCAGGCGACCGCGCGTGAGGGCATAGCCGTAGAGCGCGTCGCGCGCGCGTTCGAGCTGCGCCAGCGTGTCGCGGCGATCACGCGCCTCGAGCTGGGTGTCGAGCGGCCCGAGCAGGCCGGCGACGACGAGGCCGAGGATCATCAGCACGACCGCCATCTCGATCAGCGTGAGACCCCGGACGCGGCGGCGCGGACACGAGTCAGTCATGCACCTGCGACCTCAACAGCAGATCGTTGAAATCCGGCATCGCCTCGCGCACCTCGTAGCGATCGTCGAGGCTCGCATTCCCGCCTTCGAACCACTGCGCCGGATCGGCACCCGGGCGCGTCTGCGTCGCGAGTGCGGGACCGGCGGCGAGCACCAGCGCACGCACGTCCTCATGCGTCACGGCCGGCACGTCGTGACGCGTGTCGACGACGTGCAGGCAGTCGCTGCCGGCGATGCAGTCGTCGGCGACGGCGCCCGGCGCGTAAGCCTCGGCATAGGCGACGAACACGAACTGCTGCCACAGGTTCGCGGTGAACCACTGCGGCAGTTCGCCAGGGGAACGGCGGTCCACCGGATCGATCACGCCATCGTCGTCGATCTCGAGATCACTGGGCACGTTCAGCAGGGCGAAATCGGTGACGGCCGTGCCACCGGGCACCGTCAGCACCGCGACCCCGAGCGGCTCGTTCGCCGGCAGGAGCCGGTCGCTGACGGTGATCCGGATCGACGCCGTGGCCGGCAGGCTCGTCGCGATCACGCGCGCATCCTCGAGCCGTGGGGCCGTCGCCGAGGGTGGTGCGAGCCGGCGTGGCAGATCGTCGATGTCGAGCACGAACGAACGCTCCACGACATTCTCCGATCCGGTCGGATCGGCGATCGTCAGCGTCGTCGTGCAGCGCAGTGCGTGCCCGCCCGGCCAGCGACAGAACCCCGCGCCGTAAGGCCCGCTGCCGCTGCCACTCACCTCGCTGCGGTAGCTCGCGGCGGCGCCGAAGCCCGACGGCATCATCGTGCACACGGCAGCGGTGCGGCGGACGCAGACGGGATCGGGCGGCGCCGGCCCGGTGTGCGTCAGCGATCCGCCGCTGCCGAGATCCCAGGTAGCGTGAAACCCGGCCGGGAAATCGACGCCGATCTGCCGCAGCGGCAGGAGGCCGCGACGCGTGCCGACGTCACCGCGATACGCCGCGAGCGTCGGATCCTCGAACGGCGAGAGCCATGGCAGCGCGTCGTCGCAGTCGTCGGGCAGGCTCGCCGCCGCGCAATCGGGATCGACGCCGCCGACGTCGTCGCCGTCGGGATCGGCGTAGTAGCGTTCGAGCGCATTCGCGACGTCGGCGAGCACCCGCTTCTGCACGGCAGTCATCAGCGTCGCACGGTCGATCGCGTGCACGACGTCGTTCGCGATCGGACTCCTCAGCGAACTGAAACAGCCGTCGCCACGCGTCGCGTTCTGTCCTTCGAGATAGTTCGCCGCCGCATAGCGCACGATGGCATTCGCCGTCGACCGGTTCTGCCCGGTGAGTCCCGTGCCCGGCGCGAACAGCAGCGCCGCGATGTCGCGCGCGCCGGGGGTGCAGACATCGAGCCGCAGTTCGCCGCGCGTCGACGGATTGACGATGCCGGCCGGGTTGTTGCGAAAGGCATCGGCCAGCGCATACCACAACGGTGCGCCGTCGGTGTCCTGCAGCGTCGGCAGGTCGAGCGTGCGCCACGGCAGAAGACCCGTCTCGGTCGCCGACGACAGCGCGCACGGCGGATCCGCCTGACCCGGCACGTCGCCGGCGTCAAAGCGCGTATCGGGACACGGCAGATGACCAGGTCCCGCGGTGGGGCTCGTGATCGCCGGATCGTCCGGATAGCGCGTCGCATAACCGAGCAGCGCCTGCTCGGCGGCCGCAAGGCTCGCGCCCGTCGTCGACTGATCGTCGCGCGCGCGGCGCACGCCGTCGCTGACGGATCGGACCACGACGAAACTGCCGACCGCGAGCAGGAGCGCGAGCACCAGCAGCACGACCACGCCGCGCTGGCGTGACGGCCGCGGCGGGTATCGCCTCATGGTGAACCGGCGGCGGGCGCCGGCGAATGCTCGAAGCCTTCGACGACGCGGCCCGCCTGCGGATCGAAGGTCTGGCCGGGTTTGACGCGCGCCCGCGTGCGGGCCTCGTCGATTTCGACCGCGTCGTGAGCGAGGCGCAGCGCAGGCTCGGTGTGCATCGTCCACTCGGCGCGTGTGCCCGGCGTGCCGTTGATCCACGCGGTCGACGGGCCGTGCGCGCGCCGCACGAAGCCGTTGACGGTGACGGATGCCGGCGGCGCCGGCGGTGTCGCGGCCGGCTCGACGACGGACGGCGGCGTGAGCGCTGCGGCGGCGGCGAGGTCGGGCGCCGCATTGCGCTCGGCATCGAGACGCGCGCGTTCGGCCGGGGTGAAGAACAGACGCCCCAGATCGAGCGCCACGACCGGGCCGCTGCCGAGGCAGGCGAGCATGACGCACCAGCACGCCGCTCTCATCGCGCAGCCCCGGCGGCATCGAGTTCGATGTGGCCGCCGCGCAGATCGAGCGTGTACCACTCGAGCAGGCAATCCGCCGCGAGATTCGCCGCCGGCCGGGCGGCACTCGCGCTGCGTTTCAGATCGCACGAACGCACGCTGTACAGCCCTTCGGCGTGACGCGCGAGCGCGTCGAGCAACCGGGCGAGATCGCCTTCGTGCAGCAGCCCGACGCCGAGGTGCATGCGGCTCACGCGCACGTCGAAGGCGCCGGTCGTGAACGCGAAGTCGGAGGCAAACGGCTGCTGCGCGTCGACGTCGTAGGACAACGCGGGCAGCGCCAGCGTGTCGGCCGCAGCGCGCAGCGCCTCGACCCACGACAGTCGGTGCTCGGTACCGATGACGCCGCGCCGGTACAGATCGATGAAATGCGGATAGTGCTCGGCGATCGCGCGTTCGTCCTGATCGACCGACAGGTATTTGCGGCTCGCGTCGAGGAACGTGCCGTGATGCGTACGGAACTCGCTCGCCATGTCGTCGGCGAAGAAGTGCGTCGCGCCGAGCATGAGCGCCGACAGCAGCGCGCAGATCACGAAGCCGCCGAGCGCCCCGCGCAGCACCGACCAGTCAGCCGGCGTGTATGCCATGCGGCACCCCCAGCACGAGTTTGAGCACGAAGCGCGCCGCCTGTGTGTCGGACGCCTCTCCGGTGGCCCCGCGCACCGACGAACTGGATTCGAGATCGAGCGGGTAGGCGATCACGTCGACCTCCACCGCGCGCGGCTGCGCGCGCAGCGCGGCGGCCAGCGCGTCGACGCGGGCGATGGCCGCGCGCCAGTCTCCCTCGAAGGGCGTGACTTCACCGCGCAGGATCCCGATCTCGTATTGTGCATAGGCCGGCGCCGGCACGCGCTGCGCGTCCGGCGGTGCGTCGGCCGCGGCCTTGGCGCCCGGCATCATGTTCGGGTCGGCCGCGACGGTCCATTGCACTTCGTCAAGCCGGAGATCCGGCATCTTCGCCAGTTCGGCGCCCAATACCGCGAGCCACGGCAACGGCGTCGCGCGGCGCTGCTCGAGGGCGGCGACGACGTCGACCGCCTGCTTGATGTCGGCGGGTTCGACCGGCGTCGGCGCGAGACCACGGCGCGCGAGTTCGAAGCGATCGTGGTAATAGCCCGCCTTCTGTGCCGCGTCCAGCGCCTGCTGCTTCATCCCCAGGGCCTCGACGAAACTGAGCGCGCTGTAGCACGTGCTCGCGAGCAGCAGCACGGCACCCGCGACGAGCAGCCCGATCCGCGTGCGATGCAGGGTGTGATAGCGCGTCTCGGCCGGTGGCGCGTACTGCTCGCGCGGCGGGGCGTCGAGCAACAATTGCGCGAACAGCAGATCACCGTACGGCGTGCGCACCTCGCCCGGGATCTTCAGCTTCCTGGCGAGTGCCGCGATGTCGACGAGGCGGTAGATCTCGGTCTCGGTGTCGCGACATTCCTGTTCGAGTTCGGCCAGCATGTCGCCGTGCGACAGGACGTAGATTTCGAGCGGCCCGTCGCGCGAGGTCAGTGCGAGGCTGTTCAGATAGCGTCGCAGCTTGTCGAGTTCCGAACTCACGTAGCTTGCATACGGCACGGTGCCCGGGCGCGGCATCGCCGCGAGCCGGCTGATTTTAAGGTGCCCGTCGCGGAAGAAGGTCTGCCGCAGCCCGCTCGCCTGCTGGACGCTGATGAGCAGCACGTTCTGACCTTTCGCGCCGAGCCGCTTCAGGAGTTCGCGGCTCAGGACGGGGACTGAATGGATGCCCGACAGCGGCACGCGCTGTGCCAGCAGTTCGGCGACCCACGGCGTGACGAGTTCCGGACGCGTGAGGGCGGCGAGCAGCACGCGATCGTCGCGACGTCCCTCGCTTTCGCGGCCCTGGGTCAGGGCGAGCCAGTACGGCGTGCCACGGAACTGGCGGGCGAACTTGCGGACGAGCACGGCGCGCCGGTCGCGCCCGAAGACGTGCGGGAGGGTGTCCTGGCGGTATTCCTCCTCGACGATATCGACGAGCAGCGCGATCGGCGCGCCCGGCGCCACGGCGAGATAGCGGGCGAAGGCCGCGTGACCTTCGTCGTCGGCCGGGAACTGCAAGGCATCGACGATGCGCCCCGCGCGGGCGATATACAGCGTCGCGCGCTCCGCCGTCAGCAGCAGCACGCGCCGATCCGTGGTGCTAAATCTTGACGTGGGTGAAGAGGTCATACAGCGGCCCGAACACGGACACGACTATCCACAGCATGAACGCGCCGAGCACGATCACCATCGTCGGCAGCAGCATCGCCTGCAGCCTGTCGACCGATTCCTGCACGTCACGGGTGAAGAAGTAACTGACATTGTCGAGTGCTTCGTCGAGGGCGCCGGCGTTCTCGCCGACGCGCAGCATCCGCACCACCAGCGGCGGGAACAGGCCGCTCGCCGCGAAACTCGCGCTGATGCCGCCGCCGTCCTGGATCATGCGCCCGGCGTCGCGCAGCGCGCGACCGACCGCGCGATTGCCGGCGACCTCTTCACTGGCGCGGATGCATTCGAGCACCGTGATGCCGGAGGTGTACATGATCGAAAACACGGTGCACACGCGCGTGACGATGATTTTTCGCGCGATTGGTCCGAGCACCGGCAGGCGCAGCTTCCAGGCGTCGAAACGCTGGGCGAACTCCGGGCTCGCGCGCACCGCGATCCAGGCGCTGCCGGCGGCCGCGAGCGGCAACCCGAACACGAGATACCAGTACTGCGAGAAGAATCGCGAAAAGGCGATCAGCGCACGGGTCTGCAGCGGCAGCGCCTGCCCCATGTTCGACAGGAAGGACAGGAGCTGGGGCACGACGTAGATCATCATGAACACCAGCGTCGCCGTCAGCACCACGCCGACAACGGCGGGATACATCAGCAGCCGGCGCGTCAGCGCAGCCTGTTCATCTTGCCACTTCAGGTTTTCGATCACCTTCGCCAACACGGCGGTCAGGCGCCCGCTCTGTTCCCCGGCCCGGATCAGGCTCACGAGCACGGGATCGAACACCGCCGGGAAGTCGGCCATGGCGCCCGACAGGTTCCTGCCGCCTTCGATCGACTCGATCAGCGCGGCCGTCACTTCGCGCAGGCGGCGGTTGCCGACTGAATCGCGCAGATCGGCGAGTCCTTCGAGGATCGGTACGCCGGCCCGGATGAGCTGCTCGAGATGAAAGCAGAACGTGATCAGATCGACGCGCCGGATCCCGCCTCGGCCGGCATCGTGACGCGACGCCTTCAATTCCCGGTAATCGATCAGATCGAGCCCGAGCCGCGACAACCGCGTCTCGAGATCGGCCGCGTTGACGGCTTCCGTGCGCCCGCGGCGCAGGCGGCCGCGCTCGTCGATGGCCTTGTAGCGAAAAGCGTCCATGCGTGCTAGCCGACGCGATCGGTGAGATCGACGACGCGCGAAATTTCGTCGAGCGTCGTCATGCCGTCGAGCACGCGCCTGACGGCGACGTCGGCGAGCGGGATGAAGCCTTTCGAATGCGCCGCCGCCATCAGTTCCCGGGCGCTCGCACCGCGCGCGATCAGGTCGTCGAGATCGCGATCGAACTTCAACAGCTCCATCAGGGCCGTGCGTCCGGCATAGCCCTGGTGCTCGGCGTGGCGGAATTCGGCGGCGACACGGCAGATCCGGATCTGCTGCGCATCGTCGAGGGCAAGAATGCGGCGCTCGATCGGTGAGGGATCGTAGAGTTCGGCACAACCCTGGCGCAGACAGCGCACGAGACGCTGGGCGAGGATGCCGATCAGGTTGCCGGCCATGATGTCCGGACGCACCCCCATGTCGATCAGCCGCGGGATTGCGCCGAGCGCCGAGTTCGCGTGCAGCGTCGAGAACACCTGATGGCCCGTCATCGCGGCGCGGAACGCCATCGCCGCGGTGTCCTCGTCACGGATTTCACCGACGAGGATGATGTCCGGATCCTGGCGCAGCATCGAGCGGATGCCGCTCGCGAAATCAAGACGAACCGCTTCGTTCAGCGAGGTCTGGCGAATCATCCCCATCGGATATTCGACCGGATCCTCCAGCGTCATGATGTTGACCGATTCGGTGTTCAGGTGATTCAGCACGCTGTACAGCGTGGTCGTCTTGCCCGAACCCGTCGGTCCGCTGACCAGCATCAGACCTTCGGGGCGTGCGACCATCAGCTTCAGCAGATGCAGCACATCGTCATCGAGCCCGAGTTCGTCGATCGGCACGATGCCCTTCTGGCGGTCGAGCACGCGCAGCACGATGTTCTCGCCGTGCACCGTCGGAATCGTCGACACGCGAAAATCGATCTGGCGGCCGGACAGCGACAACGTGATGCGGCCGTCCTGCGGGGCACGCGTTTCGGCGATGTCGAGGCCCGACATCACTTTCAGGCGCACTGCGAGCGCCGACCAGTAATTGCGATGCAGGCTGCGGACCTGGCGCAGCACGCCGTCGATGCGGTAGCGAAAGCGCAGAAAGCCTTCTTCGGGTTCGAAGTGGATATCCGAGGCGCCGCGTTTCACGGCATCCGACAGCAGCGCATTGACGAGGCGCACGACGGGCTGGCTGTATTCCTGGCTGTCGGCGTCGAGGCTTTCGTAATCGATCTCGCCGGTCTCGATTTCCTGCAGGATGCCGTCGACCGAGAGCTCGAAGCCGTAGAACTGATCGATGGCCTTTTCGATCTCGGCCTCGCCGGCCATCAGCGGCACGATGTCGATGTCGGCGCCGATCAGTGCCGTGATCTGGTCGAGGGCGACGACGTTGAAGGTGTCGGCCATCGCGATCGTCAGTCGCCGACGCGTCGCGTCGAATGTCAGCGGCAGGATGTGGAAACGCCGCGCGAGATCCTTGGGGATCATGCGGATCGCTTCGGAATCGACGACGACCTTGTTGAGATCGGCTTTCTGCTGGCCGAGTGCGCCGCCGAGAACATCGAGAATCACGGCTTCGGTCGCAAAGCCGAGCCGCACGAGGATCTTGCCGAGGTGGTCGCGATTGCGCTTCTGTTCGATCAGCGCGATGCGCACCTGATCCGGGCTGACGACGCCCTTCTGCACGAGCAGTTCGCCGATGCGCAGGCTTTTCTTCGTCAGACTCATCGCAGGACCGGCAGCAACGTGCGCAGCGCTCAAGGCGCGCCGAGCAGTGCCGCGACGCGGGCATGGGCGCGCGCCGCATCGAACGCGGCGCCGGGCGCGCGCAGCGCGAGTGCCTTGCGATAATAGCCGAGGGCAGCCTTGCGCTGACCGAGCTGATCGAGGCTCACGGCGAGGTTGTACGCATAATCGGCATTCGCCGGCGCGCGCGCGAAGGCCGCGAAGTACGCTTCCTGCGCGTCGCTCCAGCGCTGCTGCTTCGCATAGAGATTGCCGAGCGCGAAGCGCAGGTACGGGCTGTCCGCTTCGCGGTCGGCGAGCAGCTTCAGACGCGCCTCGCTGGCCTCGTTGCTGTCGCCGCCGTCGAGCATGAACAGTGCCGCACTCGCGACCGGATGACGCGGCGAGCGCGCAAGCACTTCGCGATAGTAGTGGTGTGCATCGGCGAGCCGCCGTTCGCGCATCGCGATCGCGCCGAGTCCGAGCAGCGCGTCGACGCGGGCCGGATCGCGCGCGAGCGCGCGCCGGTAGAGCGTCGTGGCGACGTCGAGCTTGCCGAGTTGGAAGGCACCGTAGGCGCGCGTGACGTCGTCGGGCTGCATGGATTCGGCGCTCTTCGCGATGCGCACCTCGCCGCTCGTGATCTCGGCATCGCGGGGAATGACGGTCGCGAGCGCGCGGGTCGACGGCGGCGCTGCGATCGCGGGCGGCGGGAGCGCGGGGGCGGCGAGTGCGGGTGGCGGGGAGACGGGAGCAGCATCGGACGTGTCGGAAGCCAAGGGTCGCGGGTCGTCGGCCTGCGCCACGTTCGTGCCGGCAGCCGGCGCGGCGGGTTCAGCGCCAGGTGCCGGCGCCGCGGGTGCGACAGCGTGCGGTGCCGGCGCTGGCAGGGGCAGCGGCGCGGGGGCGTCGGTCGCGCGCGGCGACGGCTGACGTTCAATCTGCGCGGCGATGCGCGGCGACGGGATTTCGTGCGTCGGTGGCGTCTGGTGGTACGCGTAGATCCCGACCGCGGTCAGACCCGCCGCGAGCAGCACCGTAGCGACGATGAGCGTGGTCAGCGCACGCGGCACGCCGCCGCCACGCGTCGCTTCGAATACCGTCTGTGCCGTCACGAGCGTCGGCTGCACGGCGTTGCCGGGCCCCGGCGCGGTCTGGAATGCGAAGGCTTCGTCATCCGTCGTTCCGCGGCCGACGTCTTCGCGCAGGATCGGCTGGCGGAAGGTCGGGGCCTGGGCCGCGTAAGTGGTGTCGTCAGCGCCGAGCACGCGCAGCGGCCGTTCGGTCGAGGGCTCCAGCGGTTCGAGGCTCAGGTCGCCGCTCGTCTCCGGCAGATCGATCGACAGGTCGTCGCGCTGCGCGGCGGCGTGCTTCTTTTCCGCCTCGGCCCTGCGCAACGCGTCCATCAGGAGGCTCATCGCACCATCCGTCGTCCGCTCAGGGCGTCGCGCTCGTCGGCGCCGCCTGGCCCAGGAACTGCCGATACTCCCGGAGATCCCGTTCGAGGCTCGGCTCCGCAACCACCACGGGCCGCAGGAAGATCACGAGTTCGGTCTTGCGGTTGTTGACTTCGTCTGTATTGAAGAACAGATCGCCGATCACCGGCAGCCGGGCGAGTCCCGGTACTTCACGGTTGCCCGCCTTGTGTTCGTCCTGCATCAGGCCGCCGAGCACCCCAACCTGGCCATTGACGAGTTTCAGCACGGATTCCATTTCCCGGGTGCGGATCACGGGCACGAGGTTCGTGATGTTGCCGGCATCGCCACCGTTCAACTGGGTGGCGAGTTGTGGCCCCGGATCGACCGCGTCGCCGATCTTCTGCGAAATCGTCGGGCGCACCGTCAGGGTCACTTCCTGGTTGGCCGAAATCTGCGGCGTCACTGCCATCACGAGACCGACCGGCACCGAATGCACCTCGGTCTCGACGAAGGTGCGGCCCTGCGCATTCAACGTCGAGTCGGTATTGGTGACGTCGACGGTGAAGTAGACGAGTTCCTCGACGACCTTCAGCAGTGCAGTCTGATTGTTCAGCACCATCAACCGCGGGCTTGAAAGTACCTTGGTGTCGCCGAATTCGTGCAGCAGTCGCAGCGTGGCTTCGACGAGTTTGCCGTTCGCGTTCGGATCGCTGTAGCCGAACACGAACGACGACACGGCGTTGTCGATGACGCCATCGGTGATCTGGCCGAGCAGCCGCTGATTGACGCCGAAGCCGGCCTTGTCCTCATCGAGCAGGATCTGCCAGTCGACGCCGGCCTGGTATTGATCGTTCAGGCTCACTTCGACGATCGTCGCCTCGATCATCACCTGGCGCCGTGCGTTGGTCAGCACGCGATCGATGAACGCCTGGACCAGTTCGTGCTCGTGGCTCGTCGCCTTGACGGTCAGCACGCCGGCCTCGGGATTGACGATCAGCCGATCGGACTGCAGGCGCCCGTCTGCGCCCCCCGCGCTCGACGCTTCGCCGATGATCGCGAGCACGTTGTGCGTCAAGGTTTCCCAGAACCGGTTCGACGCGCGTGAGTTCACGCGCGTCGACGAGCTGTTGGTGCCTTGTGCGACCTGGCCGCCCCCACCGCCGCGACCGCCGGCCTGTTCTGCGCCGCCCTCGCCGGTCGTCGCGACCTGGGTCGCGATGTTGACGGTCGTGTCGGTATCGCGTGCGAGATTCACATAGCCGACGTCGTAGGTGCGGAAGAACGGATCGTCGGGCATGACGAGGATGTGGTTGCCATCGAGCTCGTAGCGCAGGTTCACCTGGTGCGCGACGCGGTCGAGGATCTGCGGCAAGGTCTGGTCGAGCGCGTTCAAAGTCACCCGGCCGTCGAGATCGCCTTTGATGTCGACGTTCATCTGCGCGTCGCGTGCGAGCGCGAAGAGCAGTTCGCGCACGGGGACGTCGCTGACGACGACCGTATAGCGCTCGCCGTCCGGTGCCGGCGTCGGGGGCGGCAGAAAGCTCGTCTGTGGCACGACCTCGGGGATCTCCGCTGCCGGCCCCGCGGCGTCGGACTGCGCGTCGAGATGCCCTTGCGATACCGGCAGCGGTGCCGGCTTCATCTGCGCGCAGCCGGTGAGCAACGCGCCGCACACGAGCGCGAGCCGGCAGGCGGACAGCGCCGGCATGCGACGGCGTGGATGGCGCGCCGTCACAGGCCCTCCGCGGTGTCGGTGTCGATTGGGTCGAGCGCACGCACCGCATCGAGCCCGTCGAGACGCAGCAGATCGACGCGCGGATCGTCGCCGTCGAACGGCTCCGCAATTTCGTGCACGGCATCGACGGCGAGCAGCGTGCTGAAGCGGGTGAACTCGTCGTAGCTCGGGGTCGGTGCGAGGCCGGCGACGTGCTGCAGATCACCGGCGACGAGCCGCGCGGAGAGCAGCGCGCCGGAGAGAATCAGCGCGATCGCGCCTGCGGTGTACAGCGCCGGACGCCACGTCGGGATCGTGGTGAAGGCGCTGTCGCGCGCAGCCAGCTTCACATGCTTGCCACGCACCTGGCGAGCATGGGCGGCGAACGCCGCGAGCAGCGCCCTGTCGGCGAGCACGTTGATCCGGCGCAACAGGCCGCGCGAATGGCGTGCCATTTCGCGCACGGCACTGCGACTGAACAGCTCGGCACCACGGTAGCCGCTCGTGCGCAGCCGCGTGTTGAGATAGTCGCGGATGTCCGTGGCGGACAGCGGAGAGAGATTGAAGCGGAAGGTGATCCGTTCATTGAGCTGACGGATCTCGTGCACCGCGAGTTTCTGGTCGAGCTCGGGCTGGCCGAACAGGACGATCTGCAACAGTTTGTCCTCGGCCGTCTCGAGATTCGACAGCAGGCGGATTTCTTCGAGTGTCGCCAGCGGCATGCCCTGCGCTTCCTCGACGAACATCACGACGCGCTTGTTCGCCGCGTGCCGCGCGAGCAGATGCTGGTGCAGCGCGTGCATCGCCTCGAGCCTGGTCGCGCCCGTGGCGAGCGGCAGCGCCAGTTCGATCGCGATCGCGTGCAGGATTTCGTCGGGCGCGAGTCGCGGGTTCGCGAGATAGATGATCTCGCAGTGCGCCGGAAGCTCGCGCTCGAGCATCCGGCACAGCATCGTCTTGCCGCTGCCGACCTCGCCGACGACTTTGACGATGCCCTCGCCGCGCGAGACTGCGTAGACGAGCGCGTCGAGCACCGCACCGCGGTTCGCACCGGGGAAGAAGAACGCGGGATCCGGCGTGATGCGGAACGGCGTCGTCGCGAGTCCGAAATGCTGGCTGTACATCGGCTACTCCTGTGGCGGATTGAGCCCCAGTCGGGCCAGTTTTCCGTAGAGCGTCGTGCGGTTGACGCCGAGCAGGCGGGCCGCGCGGGTCAGATTGCCATGCGCGAGGGTCAGCGCGATCGTCACGTACTGGCGCTCGAGCGCAGCGAGCTCGTCATCGAGCCTGAAGCCTGTGGCCAGCAGGCGCGCGCGCAGTGCGTCCGTGGCCGCGAGATCGACCTCGCCGGCCGGCGCTACGAGCTGCGGTTCGAGTTCCTGGGCCATCGCCGCCGCACCGACCGTCGCGCCGGGATATTTCGTGCCGAGACGGATCACGATGTTGCGCAGTTCGCGCACGTTGCCGGGAAAGGCATAGTCGGCGAGCAGCGCCTCGGCATCCGCGCTCAACGTGAAGGGGCTCACGGTCGCGGCATACTGACGCTGGAAATGGGCGAGCAGTTCGCGCCAGTCGTCACCGCGGCTGCGCAGCGGCGGCACGCTGACCGTCAGCACCGACAGCCGATGGAAGAGATCGGCACGAAACTCGCCGCGCCGTACCGCATCGCGCAGATCGCGGTTGGTCGCCGCGACGATCCGTGCCGCTGCACGCCGGGCCTGGGTTTCGCCGACGCGGTAATACTCGCCGTCCTCGAGCACGCGCAGGAACCGGCTCTGCAGTTCGAGCGGCATCTCGCCGACTTCGTCGAGAAAGAGCGTGCCCTGTCCTGCTTCTTCGAAGAAGCCGGCGCGGGCGCGATCGGCGCCGGTGTAAGCGCCGCGGGCCGCCCCGAAAAGCTGCGCTTCGAGCAGCTCCGGCGTGAACGCCGCGCAATTCAGCGCGAGCAGCGGTGCCTGCGCACGGCGGCTTTCGCGATGCAGGCACTGGGCGACCAGCTCCTTGCCGCCGCCGGACTCTCCTTCGATCAACACCGGAAACGGCGAGTTCGCGAACTGTTCGACCAGCGCGCGCAATGTCGCCATGCCGGCCGAACTTCCGATCAGCAACTCCGCGGTGTGCCGCCCGGGCCGGGTACCGAGCTGCTCGGCATCGAGCAGCATCAACTGGTGTTTCAGACGCGCGATCAGCAGATCGCCGTCACACGGTTTCGGCAGGAAGTCGACGGCGCCGAGCGTCAGCGCATGCTGGATGTTGAGCCGGTTATTCTGGCCCGAGAGCACGAGAATCTTCATCTTCCGGTTGAAAGCGAGCAGCTCCGTGATCAACGCGAAGCCCTCGTCCGGCGCGTGTGGCTTCGGCGGCAGGCCGAGATCGACGAGCGCGAGCGCCGGCGACACGGGCAAGGCCTGCAGCAGCGCGCGCGCCTGCGTCCGCGTGCCCGCACAATGGACCTCGAACTGTGGCGCGAGCAGAAAGGACAGCGCATCGGCGATCAGCGGATCGTCATCGATCAGGATCAGCGCGGGCCGCGGCGCGGCGCGGCCGGATCGCGCTTCACGCAAGGGCTTCAGTGCCGCGCCCGAGGCCATGGCCCGCGCCGAGCCCGAGACGCGCGAGGATGGCCTCGACCGCCTCGTGCTGATTCATCGTATAGAAATGCAGCCCCGGCGCGCCGCCGTCGAGCAGCCGCGCGCAGAGTTCGGCCGTCACGTCGATGCCGAAGGCGCGGATTGCGGCTCGATCGTCGCCGAAATCACGCAGGCGTTTCTCGATCCAGCGCGGGATTTCCGCGCCGCACATGTCGGAGAAGCGCGCGAGCTGGCTGAAGTTCGTGATCGGCATGATGCCCGGCACGATCGGAATCGTGACGCCGAGCGCGCGCGCGGTGTCGACGAAACGGAAATAGGCATCCGCGTTGTAGAAGTACTGCGTGATCGCGCTGTCGGCGCCGGCGTCGACCTTGCGCTTGAAGTTTTCGAGATCGGCCTTGGCCGACGGTGCCTGCGGGTGGAATTCCGGGTAGGCGGCAACGTCGATGTGGAACTGGCGGCCGGTCTCGGCGCGGATGAACGCGACGAGTTCGTTCGCGTAGCGCAGTTCGCCGATGCCCGTCAGGCCCGACGGCATGTCGCCGCGCAGGGCGACGACGCGCCGGATCCCCTCGTCGACGTAGCGGCGGAGCACCGCGCGCAGGTCGGCGACCGGCGTCCCGAGACAGGAAATGTGCGGTGCGGCTTCGATACCGGTCGTACGCCGGATCGCGAGTACGGTCTCGAGCGTCAATTCGCGCGTGCTGCCGCCGGCGCCGAACGTCACCGAAAAGAAACCCGGTGCAAGGCGCGCCAGCCGGTCGCGGGTGGTTTCGAGCCGGCTGATCGCCTCCGGCGTGCGCGGCGGAAAGAATTCGAAGCTGATGTCGCTGCCCGTCATCGCGTTGCTCTGCCTCCGATGCCGCCGGTGAGGGAGCGGCAAGACCGGCACTCGGGCAGTCCGGCCCCCTGCCTGCCGCGTGTCGGGAATTTTGCGTAGCAGGCAACTCGGCAGAATATACCGGACAGATAAGGAGATGTAACCATATATTCAACTTCTACGTGAGTAACGGGAACCGGCTGCTCGGAGCAGGGGCCGGCGTTTGCGACAGGCAGGATGCGCGAAAAAGGTCGGCGCCGTCATCCCGCCGCGACGGTGGGGACGAGCGCTGCGGGAGCGTTTCCCGGGGGCGGTCCCGCGCGGAACACCTGCCGGCTGCGGCGACCGCGTGGTCCGTGGCAGCATTGGACGCTCATTGTCCCGGAGAAGTCGCATGCTCGAGCTCGTGATCGGCAACCGGAATTATTCGTCATGGTCGCTGCGCCCCTGGTTTCTGCTCAAAGCCCTCGCCATCCCGTTCACTGAAACCCGCATTCCGTTGTTCGAACCCGGCTCGGCCGAGGCGATCGCGCGCGTGTCGCCGAGCGGCCGGCTGCCGGTCCTCAGGGACGGCGATCTGCTGGTGTGGGAATCGCTCGCCATCCTGGAGACCCTCGCCGAACGCTACCCGGCGGCGTGGCCCCGTGATCTGCGCCAGCGCGCGGTCGCGCGCAGCGTCGCGACCGAAATGCACGGCGGTTTCGGCGCGCTGCGCAGCGAGCTGCCGATGAATTGCCGCGCCCGGCGGCGCATCGAACCGTCGTCCGCCGCGCAGGCCGACATCGCGCGCGTGCATGCAATCTGGCGCGAATGCCGCGAACGCCACGCCGGCGACGGTCCGTGGCTGTTCGGCGAGGTGTCGGTCGCCGATGCGATGTACGCGCCGATCGTCACACGCTTCGCCACCTACGGTGTGCACGGAGATCCAACGGTCCAGGCGTATCTCGCACACGTGCTCGACAGCCCGCCGCTGCGCGAATGGATGGCCGGGGCGGCGGCGGAAACCGAAACGATCGAGAAATCGGAGATCGGCAATCCGGTCTGAGTGCGAGCGCGGATCGCGCGCCCGTAGTCAGGCGGGCCGTGGTCCGCCGTTTGCTTTTGCCGCGCGCTGCCACGCAGTAGAATCCGCGCTCTTCATCGCCCCGCCCGCGCCTCCCGTATCCGGCGGCGGTGTCCGACTCACAGCCCCGTAGGCCCGAGGACCTCACCATGAGCACAACCGCAGCGGCACGTGCCACCGCCAGTCCCTTGCGTCGCGAACTTGCCAATGCCATCCGCGCGCTGGCGATGGATGCCGTCCAGGCCGCGAATTCCGGTCACCCGGGTGCACCGATGGGCATGGCGGACATCGCGGAAGTGCTGTGGCGGGATTACCTGCGGCACAATCCCGCGAATCCGGCATGGCCGAATCGCGATCGCTTCGTGCTGTCGAACGGCCACGGCTCGATGCTGCTCTACGCGCTGCTGCACCTGACCGGTTACGACTTGACGCTCGACGAACTGAAGCGCTTCCGCCAGTTCGGTTCGAAGACACCGGGACATCCCGAGTACGGCCATGCGCCGGGCGTCGAGACGACCACCGGCCCGCTCGGCCAGGGCCTCGGCAATGCGGTCGGCATGGCGCTCGCCGAGCGCATGCTCGCCGCCCAGTTCAATCGTGACGGGCACACGATCGTCGACCATCACACCTACGTCTTCGTCGGCGACGGCTGCCTGATGGAAGGCGTCTCGCACGAGGTGTGCTCGCTCGCCGGGACGCTCGGACTCGGCAAGCTGATCGTCCTGTATGACGACAACCACATCTCGATCGACGGCGACACGGCCGGCTGGTTCACCGACGACACCGTCGCACGTTTCCGCGCCTATGGCTGGCAGGTGATCGAGAACATCGACGGGCATGACGCCGCGGCGGTGGCGGACGCGCTCGACGCGGCCCGCGCGAACACCACCCAGCCGACGCTGCTCTGCTGCCGCACCGTCATCGGCTATGGCAGCCCAAACAAGGCCGGCAAATCGGTGGCGCACGGCGCGCCGCTCGGCGTCGACGAGGTGCGGGCGGCGCGCGAGCAGCTCGGCTGGGCGCATGCGGCATTCGAGATTCCGGTCGGGAGCTATGCCCAGTGGGATGCACGCGCACGCGGCGCGGCGGCCGAAGCCGAATGGCGCGCACGCCATGCGGCCTATGCGATCGCCCATCCGGAACTCGCGGCCGAGTTCACGCGCCGCACGCAGGGCGGACTGCCCGGCGCCTGGCCGGGCGTCGCCGCCGCCACCATCGCCGCGCTGCAGGCGCTGGACGCGGCGAACGCGACCCGCAAGTCCTCGCAACTCACGCTCGAGAAGCTCGGCCCGGCGCTGCCGGAGTTCATCGGCGGCTCGGCCGATCTGAGTGAATCGAACCTGACTCACTGGAAGGGTTGCCGCACCGTCACGCGGGACGACGCGAGCGGCAACTACGTCAACTACGGCGTACGCGAATTCGGCATGGCGGCGATCATGAGCGGCCTCGCGCTGCATGGCGGCTTCATCCCCTACGGTGGCACTTTCCTCGTGTTCTCCGACTACGCGCGCAATGCGATCCGCATGGCCGCGCTGATGGGCCTGCGCACGATCTACGTGCTGACCCACGACTCGATCGGGCTCGGTGAGGACGGGCCGACGCACCAGCCGGTCGAGCACGCGACGGCGCTGCGCATCATCCCGAACTGCTCGGTCTGGCGACCCTGCGACGCCGCCGAAACGGCCGTGGCCTGGGTCGCGGCGGTCGAGCGCGTCAACGGCCCGACGGCGCTGCTGCTGACGCGTCAGGGCGTGCCGCCGCAGCCGCGCGACGAGCGGCAACTCGCCGACATCCGCCGCGGCGGCTACGTGTTGCTCGAGCCGGCCGGCGGCCCGGAAGCGATCCTCATCGCGACGGGCTCCGAAGTCAGCGTCGCCGTCGCCGTCGCCACCGCGCTGAATGCGCGCGGCCGGCGCCTGCGCGTGGTGTCGATGCCCTGTACGGACGTGTTTCTGGCGCAGCCGGCCGAGTACCGCGAGGCCGTGCTGCCGGCGGCAGTCCGTCGGCGCGTCGCGATCGAGGCCGGCGGTCCCGATTACTGGTATCGCTTCGTCGGTCTCGATGGCGACGTGATCGGCATTTCGAGCTTCGGCGCTTCGGCGCCGGCCAGCCGACTTTTCGAGGCTTACGGTCTGACGGCACAGGCAGTCGAACTGCGCATCGATTCCTATCTGCGCGGCTGAAGCGGCACTATGCTGTCGCTTTCGCGAACGAAGGAAGCTCTGCAAGGGCAGGGTTTCCGCGGGCCCTGCATGGCCCGCTCGCGAACCGGATGCGCACGCATCTGATTCGCGGAGGCGAGCCCGGACTTGCGTCGGGCTCACCGTCTTTGCACGAGTCCTGGGCGGACTCGTGCAGAGTTTCCTGAAACTTTGAGCAGGAGAACGAGCTGATGAGCATTCGAGTCGGAATCAACGGTTACGGCCGTATCGGACGCAACGTGCTGCGCGCGCTCTACGAAGCGGGCCGCACCCAGGAGATCGAAATCGTCGCACTGAACGACCTCGGCGACGCGAAGACCAATGCCCACCTGACGCGCTACGACACGGCCCACGGTCGCTTTCCGGGCAAGATCGAAGTCGACGGCGACTTCATGATCGTCGACGGCCACAAGATCCGCGTGCTCGCCGAGAAGGATCCGGCCAAGCTGCCGTGGGGTGAACTGAAGGTCGACGTGGTGATGGAATGCACCGGGCTCTTCACGACGCGCGAGAAGGCCGGCCTGCACCTGAAGGGCGGCGCGAAGAAGGTGATCATCTCGGCGCCCGCGAGCGACGAGGTCGACGCGACGATCGTCTACGGCGTCAATCACAAGTCCCTGAAGGCCTCGCACCAGATCATCTCGAACGCCTCGTGCACGACGAACTGCCTCGCACCGCTGGTCAAGCCGCTGCAGGAGAAGATCGGCATCGAAGCGGGCCTGATGACGACCATCCACGCCTACACCAACGACCAGGTGCTGACCGACGTCTATCACAAGGATCTGCGTCGCGCGCGCTCGGCGACGATGTCGATGATCCCGACCAAGACCGGTGCCGCCGCGGCGGTGGGCCTGGTGCTGCCGGAACTGAATGGCAGGCTCGACGGTCTCGCCGTGCGGGTGCCGACGATCAACGTGTCGATGGTCGACCTCGTCTTCAAGGCGAAGCGCGCGACCGACAAGAAGGAAGTGCAGGCGATCCTGAAGGAAGCCGCGCAAGGCGAGCTGAAGGGCATCCTCAACTACAACGAGGAGCCGCTGGTGTCGATCGACTTCAACCACAACCCGGCCTCGTCGATCGTCGAGGCGTCCGAGACCAAGGTCATCGACGGCACACTGGTCAAGGTCATGGCGTGGTACGACAACGAGTGGGGGTTCTCGAACCGCATGCTCGACACGGCCATCGCGCTGATGAAGGCAGGAGCCTGAACGATGCTCGCGATGCGCGACCTCGATCTCGCCGGCAAGCGGGTGCTGATCCGCGAGGACTTCAACGTCCCGCTGAAGAACGGCAGGATCACCGACGACACCCGCCTGCGGGCGGGCCTGCCGACGCTGCAGCAGGCCGTGAAGGCCGGCGCACGCGTGATCGTGATGTCGCATCTCGGGCGGCCGAAGGAAGGCGTGTTCGATGCGGCGGTGTCGATGGCGCCGGTCGCCGAGGCGCTGACGAAGATGCTCGGTCAGCCGGTGAAGCTCGTCGCCGACTGGATCGACGGGGTCGACTGCGCACCGGGCGAGGTCGTGCTCGTCGAGAACGTGCGTTTCCTCGTCGGCGAGGAGAAGGACGATCCGGCGCTGGCGCGGAAGATGGCCGCGCTGTGCGACATCTACGTCAACGATGCCTTCGCCACTGCCCATCGGGCCCAGGCCTCGACGCACGGCGTCGCGCGCTACGC
>JADZCB010000135.1 GCA_020851775.1 Gammaproteobacteria bacterium | reverse complement strand
TCGCCTGTGCCGGGCCGCTGATGAAAGCCGAGATCGACGCGCTGAAGCAGGCGCTGCAGGCGCCCAGGCGGCCACTGGTCGCGATCGTCGGCGGCGCGAAGGTCTCGACCAAGCTGGAGGTCCTCGAGTCGCTGCTCGCCAAGGTCGATCAGTTGATCGTCGGCGGCGGCATCGCGAACACGTTCCTGAAAGCGAGCGGCGCCGGGATCGGCAAGTCGCTGTGCGAGGACGACATGCTCGACACCGCCCGGCGCATCATCGCGGCGGCCAAGGCACGCGGCGCCGAGGTGCCGGTGCTGACGGACGTCGTCTGCGGCAAGGAGTTCGCGGAAACGACGCCGGCGACGACCAAGCCGGTAGCCGCGATCACGGCGGATGACATGATCATGGACGTCGGTCCCGACACCGCCCGACGTTTCACCGAGGTGCTGAAGTCGGCCGGCACGATCGTCTGGAACGGCCCGCTCGGCGTGTTCGAGTTCGACGCCTTCGCCGGCGGCACGCGGGCGCTGGCGGACGCGATCGCGGCGTCGAACGCGTTCTCGATCGCCGGCGGCGGCGACACGCTGGCGGCGATCGCGAAGTTCGGCATCACCGATCGCGTGTCGTACATCTCGACGGCGGGCGGCGCCTTCCTCGAATACCTCGAAGGCAAGACACTGCCGGCAGTCGCCGCGCTCGAGGATCGAGCCAGCGGCTGAACGTCGGGGTCGCACTGATCGGAGTGGAGGTTGCGCAGATGTCTTATCGCGAGAAACCGCTGATCTATGCCTGCTCGGGTTGTTCGAGCGCGGCGCAACTGGCGAATGCCGTGGCCGTGCGCATGGACCGCGAGCATCACGCCGAGATGTCCTGCATCGCGGGGATCGGCGGCGATGTGCCGGCATTGCTGCGCGTGGCGCGGTCGGGACGCCCGATCACGGTGCTCGACGGCTGCCCGCTCCAGTGCGCGAAGAACTGCCTCGAAAGGCACGGCATCGCCATCGACCGGTATCACCAGATGGATGAGTATGGCGTGAAGAAAGTCCAACACGGCAGTTACGACGCCGCGCAGGCGGACGAGATCTACCGGCGGGTGCTGCGCGACCTCGAGGCGCTAACGGAAAGCTAGCAGGCTGGGTTGAGGGGCATGACCCCGGCACCGATGAACATCAGGACCGGGCACGAGGGCTGGCCGTGAGACGCACGAAGATTGTCGCGACGCTGGGCCCTGCCACCGACACGCAGAAAACCCTCGAGAGCCTCATTGCCGCCGGCCTCGACGCCGCCCGGCTGAATTATTCCCACGGCCATATCGACGAGCACGAGGCGCGGGCCCGTGCCGTGCGCCGTGGCGCGCGACGCGCCGGTCGTGAAGTGTCGATCATTGCCGATCTGCAGGGCCCGAAGATCCGGCTGCAACGCTTCAGGAACGGTCCGATTGTCCTGGCCGAGGATGCGCGCTTCGTGCTCGACACCTCGCTCGGTGCGGATGCCGGTGACGAGCGACGCGTCGGCGTCACCTACAAAGATCTGCCGAAGGACGTCAAACGCGGCGACACCCTGCTCATCGACGACGGGCGCATCGTGTTGCGCGTCGAACGCGTCGCCGGCACCGCGATCACGACGACCGTCGTCGCCGGCGGCGAACTGTCGAACAACAAGGGATTGAACCGCGAAGGCGGCGGATTGTCGGCGCGCGCCTTGACCGCCAAGGACAGGCGCGACCTCCAGCACGCCGTGCGCCAGGGCTGCGACTACCTCGCACTGTCCTTCCCGCGCTCGGCCGAGGATGTGCACACCGCGCGCCGGCTGCTCGACAGGGCGGGCGGCGCCGGCATCGGCATCATCGCGAAGATCGAACGTGCCGAGGCCGTCGACGCGGCCGACGACATCATCGACGCCGCGGACGGGATCATGATCGCCCGCGGCGATCTGGGTGTCGAAATCGGTGACTCACGACTGCCGCCGGTACAGAAGCAGCTCATCAAACGGGCGCGCCGGCGCCATCGCTTCGCGATCACGGCGACCCAGATGATGAACTCGATGATAGACGCCCCGCTGCCGACGCGGGCGGAAGTCTTCGACGTCGCGAACGCCGTGCTCGACGGCACCGACGCAGTGATGCTGTCCGGCGAGACCAGCGTCGGTCGCTACCCTGAGCGCGCGGTCGCGGCGATGGCCCGCATCTGTATCGAGGCCGAGAAGCAGTGGACCGAGTACGAGCCCGATTCGATGCTCGACGCGAGCTTCACGCGTGTCGATCAGGCCATCGCGATGTCCGCGATCTACTGTGCGAACCGCATCGGCGTGAAAGCGATCGCGGCGCTGACCGAGTCAGGAGCCGTCACGCGCTGGATGTCGCGCATCGACACCGACATCCCGATCTTCGCCCTGTCGCGCAATCCGCAGACGCTGCGCCGCGTGACCCTCTACCGTGGCGTGCAGCCGATGGATTTCGACGTGACCGCCGTACATTACACCGAAGTCACGCGCGAAGTGCTTGCGCAGTTGACCGCCATCGGCGCCGTCGCACGCGGCGAGCGCGTGATCCTCACCAAGGGGGATCTGCACGGCCACAGCGGCGGCACCAACGGCATGAAGATCGTCACCGTCGGCGAGTTCGTCGAACACGTCGGCTGAGGAAACTCTGCACAGGGCAGAGTTTTCGCGGGCCATCGATGGCCCGCGCGCAAACAATTGCG
>JADZCB010000134.1 GCA_020851775.1 Gammaproteobacteria bacterium | reverse complement strand
TCGGTATCGGCGTCGAGATGATGGCCCAGATGAAGCGGGCGCTGGAAGCGCGGCACATTCCGATGCTGCTCGGTCATCGCGCCGTCCGCCTGATACCGGACGACAGTGGACGCGTCATCGGCGTCGAATGCGAGCATCGCGGCGCCACGGTCAGGTGCAGGGCGCGCAAAGGCGTCATCTTCGCGACCGGCGGCTACGCCCACAATCCGGCACTCGTTTCGACCCACCAGCGCGCGCGCCCGTATGGCGCCTGCGCGTTGACGAGTTCCGAGGGTGACTTCGCCGCGCTGGCGAGCGCAGTGGGGGCGCGAACCGACAACATGTCGGCCGGGTGGCGCACCCAGGTGCTGCTGGAAGAGGCACTGCAGAGCTATGCGCTGGGTCTCGGCGTATTCCTGCCACCGGGTGATTCGTCGTTCCAGGTCAACAAGTATGGACGAAGAGTCGTCAACGAGGCGTGCAATTACGATGACCGTGCCGACATTCACGCCGCATACGACCCCGCCAAGTGCGAGTTTCCGAATCAGGTGTTGTTCTGGATCTACGATCAAAGAACGGCCGAGGCGTTTGCCGGACGCCATCCGCTGCCCGACAAGCCGGCCGGTGCGCCGTACGTCATCGCTGGCGATACTTTGGAAGCGCTGGCCGAGCGGATCCGCGAACGGCTGGCAACACTCGCACCGCATACCGGCGGGCTCGAACTCGACCCGGCATTCACCAGGAATCTGCTCGACACCTTCCAGCGCTTCAATGCGTTTGCCCGCAGCGGACACGACGAGGACTTCAACCGCGGCGGCTCGCGGTATGACACCGAGTGGAAACTTGCCTGGATGCCGCAGCGTACGGACACGAAATGGCCGGTCAACGAAGGACCGAACGTCACCCTCTTTCCATTGAGTGAAAAGGGGCCGTACTACGCGATCCTGCTTGCCGCAGGGCTTCTCGATACATGCGGCGGCCCGCAAGTCGATGCGCGCGCGAATGTAGTGCGCGCCGACGGCGCGCCGATCCCCGGTCTTTTCGCTGCCGGCAACTGCATCGCGAGCCCTTCCGCGGAAGCGTATTGGGGCGGCGGATGTCCGCTGGCGCTGTCCCTGACCTACGCCTACATCGCCGCGAACGCTGCCCATCATGGTTGACCCTTTTGTACCTGTAGTGCGTGAGCACACAGCGCCGTGGCCGCGATGGCCGGCGTGCCGGTGTTCGCGGGGCAAGGCCATCACAGCCGTTTCGGTTTTTGGCGTTCAACATTCGACCATCGCAGCCAGGAGATCACGAACGTGGATATAGGCGTCTTTCAAATCACACCCGACAGCAAGAACGATCCCGCCGCCATCGCGCAACGCGCCGAGGCGCTCGGCTTCGAATCCTACTGGGCTGCCGATCACATCATTACCCCGGTCGAATCGGTGGATTGCTACCCCGGCACGAATCCGGGCGATCCGCAGCCGGCGTACCTGCCGTATATCCCGGACCCGCTGATGATGCTGGCACGCGCGTCTGCCGTGACGTCGACGATAAAACTGGGGACGGCCGTCTGTCTCGTCGCCGAGAGAAGCCCGCTGTTGCTGGCCAAGCAAATCGCCACCCTCGACGAGGTCTCGGGTGGGCGGTTCGTGTTCGGCGTCGGCGGCGGTTGGGATCGCGTGGAATGCGCGATCCTCGGCGGCGATTTCGATCACCGGTGGACCCAGATTCGTGAATCGGTCGCTGTCATGAAGGGGCTCTGGACGGTCGACGGCTTTGCCCACCATGGGCGCTATTACGATTTTCCTGCGGTGCGCTGCTTCCCCCGACCGACACGAACACCGTACCCGCCGATCCTGCTCGGCAGCTTCCCGAGCGAGCGCACCTTCAAGCGGGTCGTCGACTACGCGGACGGGTGGCTGCCAATCGTCTTCACGCCCGAGGATCTGCGTACGCACGTCGACCAGATAAAACGGTATGCCGACCAAAAAGGCCGCGACTATTCGGAAATCGACATCAGCGTGTTCGGCGCGATGACGCAATGGCGGACGCGCGAGAGCGTAGAGGCGCTCGGCAAGGCCGGCGCGAACCGCGTGGTCATCTGGTTGCTGGCATCCGACACGAAGGGGGCGCTGGAAGAACTGGAGGCGCTCGCCAGGGAACTGCTCTGACACACACAGGCGATCGGTTTTCGCATCCCACTGACTGGATGCCGGAGGTATAGAAGTGAAAAGTAGAACGGAGCTATTCACAGGAACCCAGGAAGTCCGCGAACAGCATCAGTTCGACATCAAAGCGCTAGAGCGCTACATGGCGGCGCACGTGGAAGGGTTCAAGGGGCCCATCACGGCCGAGCAGTTTCGCGGCGGTCAGTCGAATCCGACGTATCGGCTGACCACGCCGGGCGCACGTTACGTGTTGCGCCGCAAGCCACCCGGGACGCTGCTGAAATCCGCCCATGCCGTCGACCGCGAATACCGGATGCTCGTCGCTCTGCAAGACAGCAAAGTGCCCGCTGCCCGTCCATTCGCACTCTGCGTGGACGAATCCGTCATCGGCAGCGCGTTCTACATCATGGAGCACGTGGATGGTCGCGTGTTCTGGGATCATCTGATCCCCGAGTTCGACAACGCGCAGCGTGCCGCACTCTACGACCACATGAACGAAGTACTGGCCGAACTCCACCTGTTGGATTACGAACGGGCGGGGCTCGCCGACTTCGGCAAGCCCGGCAATTACTTCGCGCGGCAGATCGGGCGCTGGACGAAGCAGTACAACGCGTCGCAGACGGACACGATCGCGGAAATGAACAACCTGATCGAATGGCTTCCGAAGAACATTCCGGCAGATGAAAGCACCTCGGTCGTCCATGGCGACTACCGCCTGGAAAACATGATCGTCCATCCGACCGAGCCACGCATCGTCGCCATCCTCGACTGGGAGCTGTCGACGATTGGCCATCCGCTCGGCGATCTCACCTATCAATGCGCACAGTGGAGGCTGCCGCATACCCCGCTGATGAACGGAATCCAGGGCGTCGACCGCACGGCATATGGCATTCCGACGGAGGACGAGTACGTCGCGACCTATTGTCGCCGCACGGGCCGCCGCACGATCGAGAACTGGGATTTCTATATGGCCTACAACCTCTTCCGTCTGGCTGCCATCGTTCAGGGCATCGTCGGCAGAATCCGCGACGGCACGGCGTCCAGCAAGGACGCAGCGACGATGAGTGGACGGGTCAGACCACTCGCCGAAATGGGGTGGGCGATCGTAAGAGGCTGACAACGGCAGCAGGCTTTCCATTCGGCTACCCCTGACGGGTGCCGACTAACCTTGCGAGGGGCGCGTGAAGATCATCAAAGCACTCATGGTGGCCGCCATGGCACTGTTTCTCACGATCACGACCATCGACAACCTGACGATGCCGGATGTCGGGCTGGGAGCGGTCGGCACCGCGATGGGCATGGAGACGACGTTCAAGCACCCGGCCGCCATGTGGCGCGCCATGCCGGCCAAGCTGCCGACCATGGCCGTGTTCGCGGCTATCGTGGTCTTCGAGGCCGTCGCCGCCATCATCTGCTGGGCCGGCGCGGTCCGGATGTGGCGGGCGCGCGCCGATGCGCGCGCGTTCAAGGATGCGACGGCGATGGCGAACCTCGGTCTGGCGGCGACCGCGCTGCTTTATTTCGGCGCGTTTCTCGTCGTCGGCACCGAATGGTTTCTGATGTGGCAGAGTCAGCAGTTGAGCGTTGCGCTCGAGGTCGCTTTTCGCATGTTCACGGCCTCGGTCCTGATCATGCTGTACATCGCGATGGTCGACGACGGCTAGGACACCTCGCGCGGGACCCGTGCGCCGTTCCCGACGTTGCGGGTCCGCTTCATCCCTCGAGTACGACCTCAACGTTCACGCTGGCCTTGATCGCGTGTTCGAGGGTGATGGTTCTGCGACTGAACCCCTCATGCGCGATCTCCAGCGCGTAACCGGCGTCGCCATCCCGAATCCCGTCGAACCTGAAATACCCGAAATCATCGCTGATCTCGCGCGCGCCCGGCGCTCCATCCTTGCAAAGGGTCACTTCCGCACCCGCGACGTTCCGCGCCACCTGGTCGTGCCCGGCGGCGACCGTGCCTCCAATGAAATGTGACGTGTACAGATGGAGATTCTTGTAGTAGACGCGCGGTTTCGTGCCCAGCCGTGCGTTCAGGACTTCCAGGCCGTTCGCCTCGGCGATCGCCACCATGTCCTCGTCCGTGCAGCGATGAAATACAAGCGCCTTCGTCGGGCAGGCGTCGACACACCTCGGCGCGTCGTAGCCGAGATCGAGCAGATGCGCGTCGAAGTTCCACATTTGCGGGACCTGATGGGCGTGGTTCCAGCGCATGGCGCCGTACGGACACGAGTCGATGAGCGACTTCCTGCCGCGGCTCTTTTCGAAATCCACCATCGTGATGCCGTCGTCGCGCTTGTATAGCGCGCCATCACCTGCCGCCTTCACGCAAGGTGCGTCATCACAATGATTGCACATCGTGACCAGGTAATTGACGTCTATGTTCGCGCCCGTGCCTCTTTCTCGCCGCTCGATGGTTATCAGGTCGCCATTCTCCCCGGCATACGGTTTGGCGAAGCCCGGAAACTCGTTGCCGTGGTACTCGTCTTTCGTCGCGATCACGCAGTTCTGGCAGCTCATGCACTTGGCGACATCGATT
>JADZCB010000133.1 GCA_020851775.1 Gammaproteobacteria bacterium | reverse complement strand
TGACGCCGTTGAACCACGAGTCGACCTTCGTCAAGAGCATGCGCGCAGCGCCGTCGAGCACGTGCGACGTCCATTCGTCCTCGGCCGCCGGCGTCGGTTCGATACGCGTGTGACCGTGTACATGCAGATGCGCCAGCAGCGCCGTCACCCAGTCGACGTTCTGTTCGATGCAGCGGGGCATGTTGCAGAACGTCGCCGCGTTGTGTGGGCCGACCAGCGTCACGAGATTCGGAAATCCTTCGTGCAGCAGGCCCAGGAACGTGCGCGGGCCGTCGGCCCACTTGTCGACGAGCCGGCGCCCGCCGATGCCGCGGAGGTCCAGGCGCGAAAAGCCGCCCGTGACGGCGTCGAAACCGGTCGCGAACACGACGAGATCGATGTCGAAGGCGCGTGTCGTCGTCTCGATGCCCTGCGGTGTCATGCGCACGATCGGCGTTTCGCGCAGGTCGACGAGTTCGACGTTGTCCTGGTTGTAGACTTCGTAGTAGTGGGTTTCGAGCGGCACCCGCCGCGTGCCGAAGCCGTGGTTGGTCGGGATCAGCTTCGCAGCGATCGCCTGATCCTTCACGCGGCCGCGGATCTTGCGCGCGACGAAGTCGCTGAGCAGCGCGTTCGCGCGCTCGTCGATCATCACGTCACGAAAGTTCGCCATCCAGATCCCGAAACCAGGCTCGCCGTAGAGCTTCTCGAACAGCGCTTCGCGTTCCTCGGCGCTGACGTCCAGTGCATTGCGGCGATCCGACTGGTGCATGAAGCCCGCGAACGTCTCGTTGCAGAACGCAAACAATTCCTTGTAGCCGGTCTTGAGACGGCGTTGTTCGGCGGGCGTGATCGGGCGATTCAACAGCGGTGCACACCAGTTCGGCTGGCGCTGGAAGACGGTCAGCGTGGCCGCCGACTTCGCGACTTCCTGGATCACCTGCACACCCGTCGCACCGGTGCCGATGACCGCAACGCGTTTGCCGGCGAAGTCGACCGGACGATGCGGCCACTGTGCCGTGTGCCAGGCCTCTCCCTGAAAGGTCTCGCGGCCGTCGATCGCAGGCAGCGTCGGGGTCGCGAAGCCACCGATCGCGGTGATCAGGAAGCGCGTGCGCACCCGACTGCCATCGACGAAGATGACTTCCCATTCGCGTGTCGCCTCATGCCAGTGCGCGCCGGTCATCGTCATGTCGAAGCGGATGTCGCGCCGCAGATCGAACTTGTCGGCGACGAACTCGAGGTAACGCAAGGTTTCCGGCTGGGCGGCGAAGTGCTCGCTCCATTCCCATTCTTCGAGCAGTTCGTCCGAAAACGAGTAGCCGTAGGAATACGACTCCGAATCGAAGCGCGCGCCGGGATAGCGGTTCCAGTACCAGGTGCCACCGACCCCGCCGCCGCGTTCGTAGACGCGCACGTTCAGGCCGAGGCCGCGCAGGCGATGCAGTTGATAGAGGCCGGAGACACCGGCGCCGATGATGACGGCGTCATAACGCTCGGAAACGTGCATGTCGAACTCCCGATGAGCGGCACCGTGAGGCTCTCCCCGCGGCGCCGTGCCAACAGAACCGGTCCGAGAGGCGCCGGAGACCCTGGTGTCAGGCCGGCGGATACCACGCGGGATCGCGCTTCCCGACGAAGCTCGCGAAGCCTTCGGCCGCCTCGGCCGTCTGGCGTTTCGCCGCATGCGAGGCGACGAGTTCCTCGAACAGATGCGCGTCCATGATCGAGCCGGCGCAGCGCATGACGTCGCGCTTGGTCTGCGCGACGGCCTTCGGGGCGGCGATCAGCAGTGCCTCGATGATCGGCGCCGCGGCCGTATCGAGTTCACCGGGTTCGCAGAGCGCATGCACGAGACCGATGCGCTGGGCCTCGGCGGCGTCGAAGCGTTCGCAGGTCAGCGCATAGCGCCGCACGTTGCGCTCGCCGATCGCGGCGTTCAACTGCGGGAAGATCACGCTCGCGAAGAGGCCCCAGCGCGCTTCGCTGATCGCGAAATAGGCGTCGCGCGTCGCGATCACGACGTCGCAGGCGGACGCGACGCCGGTGCCGCCACCGATGCATGCGCCATGCACCAGCGCGACGGTCGGCTTTGGAAATTCGTTGAGTCCGCGCACGACCAGCGCCGTGCGGCGCGAGGTCTCGAGATTTGCCGCCTCGTCCTGCGCCGCGATCGCGCTCAGCCAGTTCAGATCGGCGCCGGCCTGAAAATGCCGGCCGTTGCCGCGAATGACGACGACGCGCACGCGCGGATCGCCGGCGAGGGCGCCGAAGGTGTCGAGCAGCGCCTGCACCAGCTCGGCGTTGTACGCATTGTTCTTGTCGGGCCGGTTCAGCGTGACGCGGGCGATACCCCGGGGATCGACGTGGCAGAGGACGACGGGTTCGGACATGACGGACTCCTGGCTGCATACGACGCGATCTCCGGAGCCCGCGTCGCGATCCGACGGCGTCCAGTGTTTGCGATGTGTCGTAGCGATTTGCGTTTGACGAATTGTTACCTTTGTGACGAGCGCGCGCGGCCGCGCCGGCCGCACGGCACCATAGTATGCCGGGTCGGCGCCGTGCCAGGACAGCGTCGAACAGTGCGCGTCGCGCGCGATTCCGGCGCGTGGCAACCCGCGCGTCGTCGTCCGTCACAGGGGTATGTGATTTGAGAGTCCTGTCAGTCAATGAATCGGCGTCAACGGCGGCGGAAGCCGACAGAATCTGCGCGCTGGCGACGGGTTCGCGCGCGGCGCTCCTGGCCTTGAAATCGGGCGAGTCGATGCATCTCGATGGTTTCGGCCTCCGATGCCTCGACGCGGACAAGAACGTCATCCTCGAAATCGACGGTCAAGCGCGCTGGTATCTCAAGTATTCGCGCCAGGACGAATGGCTCATGCGCGAAATCGCGGGTGCTGAGGCGCTGGCCCGATGTATCGGCGACGTTACGTGGTACCAGCATCCACCGGCCATCCGTGCCTCGCTGGAACACCGCTACACGCTCTACGGCCGGGTTATCGGTCGCTCGTTCAATGCGACCGTGCTTTCAGCCTGCATAGGTCGGCGCCATCGTGTACGGGACGAAGCCGCTTCAGCGTTGCGCAATTTGGGAGAAGCGTTCGCCCGGTTGCATCGTTTCGACGGACCTGACTTTGCAGCCTTGAATCCGACGACCGCAAGCCATGTGGAACGCTACCTTGCACGCTTGGGCGCGACTACGCCGATCCTCAAGCGAATTGCGTCCTTGCTCGATAACGTGAGAGCGCAGCCGGGACCGTCCGGTTGGATACACGCCAACGTGAAGAGCGAGGACATCTTCATCAACGGTAGTCGGGTAGCTCTGATAGATTTCGGCACGTGCGGCAGGGGGGCGATCGACGAAGATCTTTGCAACCTGTGCGCCTACCTTCTCGTGCTGCGTACGGTGCCGTGTTTCCCGTGGAAATTCTCGACCGAACTCGTGCGCGCGTTCATCTCCGGCTATCTCGGCGCGGGCACATTGAACGCGACGTCGCTCGCACGCCAAGTCGGGCTGGCCGTCTGCCTCTACTATCTGAAGAATGCCGGCATCGAATCGCGCCTTCCGACGCTTTCGGGGCTACCCGTTTTGAAGACGAGATTGGAGTCACTCGTCAACGAGCTTGTCGACGGGTCGAACCATACGATATTCATTTAG
>JADZCB010000132.1 GCA_020851775.1 Gammaproteobacteria bacterium | reverse complement strand
GTTGCGGGCATGCAGCGGCAGGAATGCCGAGCACAGACTGCCCAGGAACGGCAGCAGCAGAACGAATGCCAGCGACATCAGCCGCGTCTCTCGCGTCCCGGCCGACCGCCGGGCAGGGCGGCGGCCATCATGCCGCTGCGCGGCGGACGGACCGAACCGGTGGCGTGACGATACTCAGGGGGCCACGGCTGCAGAGCCCGCATCGGTCTTCGAACATGGTGGAGATCACCCGGTCAAGGTACCGTCGAACGTCGGGTCGATCAATTTCGATCAACGGCTTAGGGAATGTGAACCTGCGGTGATTGGAGGGCTGGTCCGAGGTTTTGGCCGGACGTGGCGGACAAGGTGTCCCGGAAGTCCGGAAGTCTTCCGGAAGTCTTCCTCCGAGGGACCGGGGGAGTGGAGGGAGTGGAGGGAGTGGAGGGGACACCCACCGAGGGACCGGGGGGCCGGGGACGGGGGGCCGGTTCACACCCACCGTTCGAGATCCGGGAAGTTCGGTGGGTGTCCCAGAACGTCCATCTGAACGTCCAGAGCGTCGCGCCGCACCGTTGAATCGCTAGAGTCGCCCGACTACCTTCTTCGGTAGCGGGCGGCAGCGTCGCCCGCGCCCTTGTGCAATCGTTCGCGAGGTATGCGCCATGGCGACGATCAGGCAACTGCTGGATTCGAAGGGACACGAAGTCTTCTCGCTCGGCCCGGACGCTTCGGTGTTCGACGCCATCGAGATGATGGCGACCCGCGGGGTCGGTGCGCTGCTGGTGCTCGAGCACAGCCGCATCGTCGGCATCATTTCCGAACGCGACTACGCGCGAAAGGTCGTCCTCCGCGGCCGTGTGTCGAAGTCGACCTGGGTCGGCGACATCATGACCTCACCGGTGATCACCTCGCCGTCGCATCTGACGGTCGAGGAGGCGATGGCGGTGATGACCGAGCGTCGCATCCGCCACCTGCCGGTCGTCGATGACGGCCGGCTGCTCGGGGTGGTCTCGGTCGGCGATCTCGTGAAGTCGATCATCGCCGAGCAGCAATTCGTGATCAGCCAGTTGCAAAACTACATCCATAGTTGAGCGACGACGCGCACGGGCGCCCGCCCCTCCAGTGGCGCGCCGGGCGCAGTCGTCGTTCGGCGCGGCGGCAGCCGCCGAGTCGCCCGGTAGCGCCCGGCGCAGCGGCACGCACCCGACCGGCACGCGCCGCAGCCGCCGGCTTGATCCGGTGTCGCGCCGGCGCATGCCGAATCGGCTAGTCTCCCGGGCAGGTCAAGCCCGGAGGCGCCATGTACAAGTTGATCGTGATGTTGCACCTGCTCGGGGCGTCGATCTGGGTCGGCGGCCACCTGATCCTGAGCTTGGGTATCCTGCCGTCGGCGTTGAGGGCGCGCGATCCGGCCCCGATCCTCGCCTTCGAACAGCGTTTCGAGAAAATCGGGATCCCGGCCCTGATCGTGCAAATCCTGAGCGGCCTCTGGCTGGCGCATTACTGGGTGCCGCAGCACGCACAGTGGGTGCGCTTCGAAACGCCGCAGGCCACGCTGATTGCCGTAAAACTCGGCCTGCTCGCCCTGACCGCCGTGCTCGGGCTGCACGCGCGGCTCGCGTTGATCCCCCGGCTGACCGCGGCGATGCTGCCGCAGCTCGCAATGCACATCGTCGCCGTCACCCTGCTCGCCGTCGGCTTCGTCATCGCCGGCAGCGGCATCCGGCTCGGCGGTCTCGCGTGGTGAAACGCCGGGCGCGCACCGCGGTTGCTGGAACGGGAGGGGCTCGAACATAATCGACCGACCGTCTGGTCGAAAATAACAGGGGCGCCATGGCAGAACCCGCCGACCCGCAGCGCCGCGCCGAGCTCGCGCGCGATGCGATGTACCGCCACGACTACGCGACGCAGTCGCTCGGCATGGTGATCGCCGACATCGGCCCCGGGCGCAGCACCGTGACGATGACCGTCCGCCGGGACATGCTGAACGGCTTCGGCATGTGCCATGGCGGCCTCGTGACCTCGCTGGCCGACACCGCCTTCGCCTTCGCCTGCAATTCGCACGGCGAAATGACCGTCGCCGCCGGTTTCGACGCGGAGTTCGTCAAGGCCGCGAAGCTCGGCGACCGGCTCACCGCCGAGGCGCTCGAGCGCTCGCAGGCCGGCCGTCTCGGCGTCTACGACGTCACCGTGCGCAATCAGGACGGCGAGACCGTCGCGTACCTGCGCGGCCGCTCTTACCGCATGCGCGGCAAGTCGCTGATCGGAGATTGACCATGGGCGTGGCGAGAGACCGTCGCGGACCGCGCGAGCCCATCGAAGTCGCGAGCATCGACGAAATCCGCGCGCTGCAGTTCGCACGCCTGAAGACGACGCTCGAACACGTCTGGCACAACGTGCCGCACTACCGGCAGACGTTCGAGGCGCAGGGCGTGACACCTGCGGATCTCCGCTCACTCGACGACCTCACGCGCTTCCCGTTCACGACCAAGGCCGATCTGCGCGCGAATTATCCGTTCGGCATGTTCGCGGTGCCACGCGAACGCGTCGTGCGTGTGCACGCCTCGTCCGGGACGACCGGCAAGCCGACAGTCGTCGGCTACACCCGGGACGACATCGACACCTGGGCCAATCTCGTCGCGCGCTCGATCCATGCGGCCGGCGGCCGCGCCGGCGACATCGTGCACGTCGCCTACGGTTACGGGTTGTTCACCGGCGGACTCGGTGCACATTTCGGTGCCGAACGTCTCGGCTGCACCGTGGTGCCGATGTCCGGCGGCCAGACCGACAAGCAGGTGCAGCTCATCGCCGATT
>JADZCB010000131.1 GCA_020851775.1 Gammaproteobacteria bacterium | reverse complement strand
CGAGCGGCGCGGCGACGGTCTCGGCGATGACCTTCGGGTTCGCGCCGGGATAGGTCGCGGTGACGACGATCGACGGCGGCACGACGTCCGGGTATTCGGAGACCGGCAGGAACGGGATCGCGATCAGGCCGGCGACGAAGATGCTGATCGACAGGACCGCCGCGAAGACCGGCCGGTCGATGAAGGCGCGTGAGATGTTCATCGGCGGCGTCTCATCCGGCCGCCGGCGGTGGCGCGCTGACGGCGGCCTGCATGTCGGTCTTCGTCGGCGTCACCGGCGAACCTGGCCGCACGCGCTGCAGACCATTGACGACGATCGTCTCGCCGGCCTCGAGCCCGCTCTCGATCACACGCAGGCCGTCGTGGACGCGGCCGAGCTTCACTTCACGATATTGCGCGACGTTCTGCGCATCGAGCACGAGCACGAAGCGCTTACTCTGATCGGTGCCGATCGCACGATCGGCGATCATCACGGCGCGCCGTGGCGAGCCCGTATCGGACAGGCGTACGCGTGCGTAGAGGCCTGGCGTGAACAGGCGCTCGGGATTCGGCAGCACGGCCCGCATGCGCACGGTGCCGCTCGCGGGATCGAGCTGGTTGTCGATGAAGGCGAGCCTGGCTGCATGCGGCGTGCCCTGCTCGTTCGCGAGTCCGACTTCGACTTTCAGCGCTTCATTGCGCGCGGCACCGATGTACTTCAGGAACGCGCTTTCGTCGGCCTCGAAGGTCGCGTAGACCGGATCGAGCGCGACGACCGTCGTCAGCAGCGGCGAATCCGGCGCATCACCCTGCACGAGGTTGCCGATCGTGCGTTCGTCCTTGCCGACGCGGCCATCGATCGGGGAAGTGATCCGCGTGTAGCCGAGGTCCACCTTCACGGCGTCGACTGCAGCCTGGTTCGCGCGCCGCGCGGCGGTGAGCGTCGCGACCAGCGCAGCGGCGGCATCGTATTCGCGCTTCGACGTCGCGCGGTCCGGCAGCATCTGCTGCTGGCGTTCGAGCTCGATCCGCGCCAGATCGAGCTGGGCCTGCGTGTTCGCCGCGGCCGCCTCGGCTTCGGCGAGCCGGGCCTGCAGCGGCTTCGGATCGATCACGAACAGCAGATCCCCCGCCTGCACGTCCGAGCCGGGCTCGAAATGAATCGATTCCAGATACCCGTTGACCCGTGCGCGCACCTCGACCTGCTGCGTGGCTTCGATGCGCCCCGCGAATTCATCGACCTCCTGCACCTCGCGCTCGATCGCCGCGGCGACGGTGACCGGCGGCGGTCCGCCGGCGGCGCCGGGCGCCGCGGCGCCGGGCGGCGGCGCCCGATCGCAGGCGGCGAGTGGAATGGCGAGCACGGCGGCGAGCGTCAGGCGACGGACGGCTGGAGAGCAACGCATGGCGAGATCCGGGGAAGAGGCACCGCCGCATCATATGCGTTCGCAATACGCATACAAACGCGAAATTTTCAAATTTACTGTTCAATCATCTGAACAATTGGGGCATAGTGCGGCGATGAACCGCTTGCAGGCCATGGAAGTCTTCGTCTGTGTCGTCGACACCGGGAGCTTCACGCGCACCGCCACGCAGCTCGGCCTGCCGAAGGCGACGGTGTCGACCCTCGTCCGCCAGCTCGAGGCCCGTCTCGGGGTGCGGCTCCTGAATCGCACGACACGGCGGGTCAGCGTGACCGTCGATGGCACGGCCTATTACGAGCGCTGCGTGCGGATTCTCGCCGAGATCGAGGACAGCGAGCATGCGATTGCCGGAACGGGTGCCGGCCTGCACGGGCGGCTGCGCGTCGATGTCGGCGCGACCTTCGGCCGTCGCTTCCTCGTGCCTTCGCTGCCCGAATTCTTCGCACGCTACCCGGACATCCGGCTCGAGCTCGGCTGTGGCGACCGGCCGGTCGACATCGTCGAGGAAGGGGTCGACTGCGTCGTGCGCGGCGGCTCACCGCTGGATTCCAGTCTCATTGCGCAGCCGGTCGGTGCAGTCGAGCTGCTGTACTGTGCGTCGCCCCGCTACCTCGCGGCGCGCGGGGCGCCGCGCCATCCCCGCGATCTGATCGAACACGACGTCGTCCGCTACTTCTCGACGCGCTTCGGCGCGACCGATACCTGGAATTTCAACCGCGGTGGCGAGCGCCTGGAACTGAAGCTCGACGGGCGCTTTGCGGTCAACGACAGCGAGGCCTATCTCGAAGCGGGCCTCGCGGGGCTCGGCGTCATCGAGATGACGACCTTCATGGCCGGCGCACCACTCAGCGAGGGCAGGCTCGTCCGGATCCTGCCGGACTGGCACCCCGATCCCGTCCCGATCCACGTGATGTACCCGCCGAGCCGGCGGCTGTCGGCGAAGGTCAAGGTCTTCGTCGCCTGGGTCGCCTCGCTGATCGACCGCGAAGTCGGCAGTCGCGAGTCCGGCGGCGCACACCCCGTGGCCGGCGTCCACGCGGCGTGACGGCTCCGCATACTTCCGCACTGCGATCACGACAAGAAAAAGCTGCCACAGGGGAGTCTCATGCACGGCCTCGCCGTCTTCGGCATTCCCGCCGAATTCATCCTGTTCGCCTCGACGCTGCTCGGCGTCGCGCTGTTCCATCGCCACACGCTGACCGTCGCGCTGACGGGTCTGGCGGCGATCGTCGGCTACAAGCTGTCGTTCACGGGTTTTCGCGGCGGGCCCGGACTCATGCGATGGCGCATCAGCTCTTCCGCGCGAAAGTGCACATCGGTTTCTCGCCGCCATCGTCGCCGCGTCCAATGCCGGCGGATCGGGCAGCGTCGTCGGTGACACGACGACGATGTGGATCGACGGCGTCGCGCTCGTCGTCTGCGGCGTACCGGCCGCGATCCAGCAGCACCGCTATTCGCCGATCCTCAAGAACGCCCATGCGCACACGCACGTCGACTGGTATCGGCTCGGGATCGTCGTGTTCATGCTCGTCGCGGCGATGACGACGAACATCGTCGTCAACACCCATTTCCCGGCACGCGCGGCGG
>JADZCB010000130.1 GCA_020851775.1 Gammaproteobacteria bacterium | reverse complement strand
ACGTGCCGCGGCGAATAGGTGCTGCGCAGCGTCGCATTGATCTTCGCGGTCAGCGCGGCATCGAGCACGTGACCTTTCGCGAGTTTCACGAACAGCGGCATGAAGAAGCGGCCGCCCGGCAGATCGAGGTTGACGATGAGGCAGTCGTCGACCTCCGGCAAGGCTTCGAGCGGGCGATAGATTTCGGCCGTGCCGATGCGTACGCCGTAGCGGTTCAGCGTCGAATCCGAGCGGCCCCGGACATAGCAGCCGCCTCGCGCGTTGATCATCAGGTAATCGCCGTGGCGCCACACGCCCGGATAGACATCGAAATAGGAGTCGTGATAGCGCGTCCCGTCGGGATCGTTCCACAGATAGAGCGGCATCGACGGCATCGGCTGGCGCACCACCAGCTCGCCGAGCTGATCGACCACGGACCGGCCTTGATCGTCGTAGGCATGCACGTCGACGCCGAGCATGCGTACCTGGATTTCGCCCGCGTACACCGGCAGGGTCGTGCAGCCGCCGACGAAGCCGGAAGCGATGTCGGTGCCACCGCTCGTCGACGTCACCCACATGTCGTCGTTGAGATTGTCGTAGAACCAGGCGAAGTGTTCGGGCGAGACCGGCGACCCCGTGCAGAACATGCCGCGCAGTGCGCTGAAATCCCGCTCGCGTTTCGGCACGACACCGTTCGCCATCATCAGCGAGATATAGGCCGGGCTCGTGCCCATGAATGTCGCGCCGCTGCGCGCGGCAACTCGCCACAGCGTGTCGAGATCGGGGACCGTCGGGTTGCCGTCGTAGAACACGATGCTGCTGCCGGTCATCAGCGTGCCGACGAGGATGTTCCAGGTCACCCAGCCGGTCGTCGAAAACAGGAAGGCGGTCGACTCCGGCTTCAGATTGAAATGCAGGCCGCAGGTCTTGTAGAACTCGAGGACGATGCCGCCGTGGCCGTGGACGAAGGATTTCGGCAGGCCGGTCGTGCCGGACGAATAGACGATCCACAGCGGATGATCGAAGGCCGTGTCCTCGTACACGAACTGCTCTGCCGGTACGGCCGGCGTCTCACGCTGGATCGTCGACCAGTCGTGGGTGTCGGGGTGTGGCGCGAACGGCGTCGCGGCGTCGAGATAGGGCACGGTCACGACATGCTTCACGCTCGGCATGCCGGCCAGCAGTTCGGCGACCTGCGCCCGCCGATCGAAATCTCGGCCGCCGTAGCGGTAGCCGTCGACCGCAAACAAGAGGACGGGCTCGATCTGGGCGAAGCGGTCGAGCACGCTGCCGGTACCGAAGTCAGGCGAACAGCACGACCACACGGCGCCGATGCTCGCAGCGGCGAGCAGCGCGACCGCGGTCTCGGGAATTGCCGGCATGTACGCCACGACGCGATCGCCGGGTTTCACACCGACGGCGCGCAGCCAGGTCGCGAGACGACGCACCTGCGCGCCGAGTTCGTCGAAACCAAGATCGATGGGCGCGCGGATCTCGGACTCGGCATGGATCGCCACCTTGCCGGGACGTGCGGCGCGCAGCACATGGCGGGCGAAATTCACGCGCGCGCCGGGGAACCAGCGCGCGCCGGGCATGTGGCGTTCGGCGAGCACCGTCTCGTACGGAGTGCTCGACTCGACGCCGTAAAACAACCACACGGCTTCCCAGAAGGCGGCGATGTCACGCACCGACCATTCCCACAACGCCGCATAATCGGCGCAATCGATGCCACGTTCGGTGCGCAGCCAATGCATGAAGGCGGTGATGTTCGCCGTTTCGATCACGGCCGCATCAGGCGACCAAAGCAACTCCCCTTCGCGAATCATGTCGGTTCCCCTAGTGCAGTTCTGGTGATGCCGCCGGACAGCGGCAGCAACTTGCATGCCACGGCTTCGCGGCCCTGGCCCTCAGGCGCTTTCGAGACCGAACTCCTTCAGCTTGCGATAAAGCGTGCTGCGTGAGATGTCGAGATCGCGCGCGGCTTCGGCGACATTGTGGCCGCAGCGCGAGAGCGCGTCGATGATGGCGGCGTGTTCGAGCTTCGCCAGCGTCTGCGCGCCCGGCGCCGCCGGATCGCTGCCCGCCGCCGGGCGCGCCGTATCGGCGAAGTCGTCCGGGAGATCGGCGAGGGTCAGCACCGGGCGCCGGCTGAGGATGTACATGCTTTCGACGACGCCGCGCAGTTCGCGCACGTTTCCCGGCCATGCGTGCATCATCATCTGGTGCAGCAGTTCGCCGGACACCGTCTTGCTGCCCAGGCCGTAGAGCTCCTGCATCTCGCGCAGAAACAGGTTCACGAGCAGCGCGATGTCGCCCTTGCGTTCGCGCAGCGGTGGCAGCTTCAGCGACAGCACCTTGAGGCGGTAGTACAGATCGATCCGGAATGTGCCGGCACCGACGTCGCGATCGAGATCGCGGTTCGTGGCGGCGATCACGCGTACGTCTACGCTGCGTTCCTGGTTGCCGCCGAGGCGCACGACGACACGCTCCTGCAGCACGCGCAGCAGTTGCACCTGGATGTCGAGCGGCAGATCGCCGATTTCGTCGAGGAACAGGGTCCCGCCGTGCGCTTCCTCGAATTTGCCACGCCGGCCGCGGGTGGACGCACCGGTGAACGCCCCGGCCTCGTAGCCGAGCAACTCGCTGCCGGCGAGTTCCTTGGTCAGCGTGCCGCAGTTCAAGGCGACGAAGGGACCAGCAGCGGCCGGCGAGGCCGCGTGCAGTGCGCGCGCGAACACTTCCTTGCCGCTGCCGGTTTCGCCGGTGAGAAGGACCGGCGCCGCGGTACGGGCCATGCGATCGGCGCGCTGCACCGTCTCGACGAGTCCGGGACTGCCTGCGGCGATCGCGCGAAACGGGGCCGACAGTTCGTCGCGATGGTCGTCGTCGGCGGTCGTGGCGCCGGCGCGCGCGTTGCAGCGCCGACCGCGGCCGACGAGCACGACACCGCCCGGCCACGGTGCTTCGGCGTCGCAGTCGGGTTGGGCCGGTGCGGACGCGGGATACGGGATCCAGTCCTGCGCCACCAGCGCCGCGTCATCGACGAATCCGGGTCGGCCCGACGTCATCGACAGCTTGCGCGGCAGCGCGTTGGTGATCGCGCGCAGGCGCTCGGTAGTGGTGATCACACCGCCTTTGCGGTCGACGAGCAGCGCGGCCTGGGCGCGAGACTCGGCAGGCAGGCGGCGGTACCAGTTCAGCAACTGGATCGAATGTGCGAGGTGCAGCGAGTGCAGCGAGTGCTCGATCTGATGAGCGGCGGTGATCGCGAGCGCCAGCGTGTGGTTGTCGCTCAGCGCCCCGACGCTCGTCACGTCGAGCAGACCGAGCAGCGAGCCGTCGTTCAGATCCCGGATCGGCGCCGCCGCGCAGTCCCAGATTTTTGCGGCAACGCAATAATGTTCGACGCTGTGTACGACCGTCGGCTGATTGAGGGCGAGCGTCGTCGCCACGGCGTTCGTGCCGGCCGATTCCTCGCTCCAGTCGAAACCGACACCGACCCCTTCGCGACGGGCGTGCTCGACGAGTTCGGGATGACCGTACACCGCGAGCTCGATGCCTTCCCGACTCACGAGCACGAAGATGCATTCGCTGCCCGCGAACGTGCTCGCGAGCAGTTCCCACGCATGTTCCATCGCCTTCAGCAGTGACGCATTGTCGCGCAGGATCGCTTCCATCGCGGCCGGCTCGTCGATGTGGCGCGCCCGGTTCGCATACGGATCCATCCCCCGTGCGTGGCAACGCCGCCATGATTCGAGGATGTAGGGCCTGACACTGTTCGGATCCGCGGTTTTGCCCGCGACGACCGCGCCCCACGCGCGATCCACCGACTCCCGATCGAAATTCATGTTCACCACCTGACCTGCACACGCCGACCAACGCCCGGCGCATTCCCATTTTGGGACCTCGATTCCCGAAATTGAACACTCGCCGCCGGTTTTGGCCGTCTGCGCATGCGTCGTCGGGCGCCGACGCGGCCACCGGCTGCGCGAGATCCGCCGCGACGTCGGGGCGCGCGGCGTGGCACGTCCGTTGCAATTCGGTATTGTGATGGTCGTGCAGACAGCGTCACAACGAGGGATGGGAGAGCGTCAACCATGAAACCAGCACTATATCTGCCGAATTTCAGAGACAAGATCACCATCGAGGAGATCGATGCGTTCGCCGCGGTGGCGGAGGACCTCGAGTTCGATTCGATCTGGGTGCTCGATCGCATCGCGGTCCCGGAAGCCTCCGATCGCGGTGAACTGCGCAAGTCCTTCGGCTTCATCAATGAGTTCGGTCGCTCGCTGCCCGTGTCGTCGCATGCCGAATATCTGCACGCGATGCCGCTCGTGCCGTATCTCGCCGCGATCACGAAGAAGATCCGGATCGGGACCAGCGTGATCGTCACGCCGTTTCGCGCGCCCGCCGTCATGGCGGCGGAGATGGCGACCTGGGATCATCTCTCCAGAGGACGGATCAACGTCGGCATCGGATCCGGCTGGATGCCGGAGGAATTCGAGACCGCGAATGCAGGGCATCTCTACGCCAAGCGCAACTTGCACGTGCGCGAAACCATCGAAATCATGAAGGGGATCTGGACCCAGCCATTGTTCGAGTACCACGGCGAATTGAACTCCTTCCAGAAATGCGGTTTCGGTGTCAAGCCCGTGCAGCGGCCGCACCCGCCGATCTTCTTCGGCGGCATCGGCAAGCCGGACATCGCCGCGGACTTCGTCACGAAATATGGGTTGCAGGGCTGGATCGGCGCGCTCGATCCGCCGGATGCGATCGCGACATTCCGGGATGCGTTCGGCGCGGAACTCAAGCGCATCGGCAGCCCGACAGCGCTCGAGGACATCGAGATCGCCAGCCAGTTCCCGTTCCAGATCACCCAGGAGAAGACCGATCAAACCCCGCGCGGCAAGATGACGCCGAATCTGGTCGGTACCGTCGCCCAGATCACCGACAACCTCAAGCGCTATCGGGATGCGGGCCTGACGATGCCGCTGTTCTGGCCGCCGTTCACCGGGGTGTCGAGCGCGGAGAGCATCGAGCACCTCAAGCGTCTGCGCCAGGACATCTGGCCGAAGATAGAATGCTGACTTCCGAGTGAGCAGAGTCGAATACGCAGAAAGGGTTTAGACCATGTCCGAACGTAACACAGACGAATTTACCCACGACGCCGGTCGCCGCGCGCTGTTCAAGAAGCTGGGTGCCGCGAGTGCGCTGATCGGCGCGCCCGCCGTCGTCAGCTTTGCCGAATCGCAGGCGGCAACGCGTGGCTGGGATCGTGAAACCGATATCGTGATCGTCGGCTCCGGTGCCTCCGGCTCGAGCGCCGCGCTGTTCGCCAAACGTGCCGGCGCCGACAGCATCATCCTGGACCGCATGCCGATCCGGGGCGGCACCAGCGCGAAGTCCGCCGCCATCATCTGGGTGCCGAACAATTCGGCGATGCGTGCCCTCGGGATCGAGGATCCCAAGCAGGACGCGATCAAGTACATGATCAGGTT
>JADZCB010000129.1 GCA_020851775.1 Gammaproteobacteria bacterium | reverse complement strand
GTGACTTCGAAGCCAAGACGCAGATCGCAGTACGCGGGATCGATCCAACTCATCGTCGTCTCCTCATTGCCGTGTGATGACGGAATACACTTGCAGTGCCTCCCTCGCCGCGTGGCGCACAAAGGCCGTACAGCATTCAGCAAGGTTGGTGCCACGATATTCGCGCGAGCCACTCGCGGTTGCTGTTCGAAACCCTCTGTTTTTGTGAGTGTTCTGGCAGGTGATCACGTCACTTGATGCAGATCAAGGTTCATCTCAGCCAGTCGCTGGTCGAGATCGACCAGAACGATGATCGCGTACGCTGCGCCCTGCGTGAGCGGCGACAAGGGATTGCGGTCGGCGCCTGGATTTCGTATCGATCCCCAGTACCGGCAGCCCCGGCACCGGACACGCCTGACCAACCCACAGCGGAGTGCATGCAGACATGAGCAAATACGACTGGAAACGTCTCAATGAACGGCTCATTCATTTCCTGCGACCGGTTCAGAATGCCGTCGCCATCAAATTCATCAGGCACGAAGACGAGCTTGCGGCGATTCCGAATATCCGCTTCTTCTCGAAGCCCGGCATGGTGTGCCAGGCGATCGGCATCTCGGGACACTACGACGTGACGGCCGCAATCCGCGGCAAGGATTTTGCGATGCCCTACTGCGGTGCCTGCAACGGGTGCCGGCCGCAGGACGAGACCTGGCAGTCCGGCGTCACGCTCGCGAATCATCCGTTCAAATGGTTTCGTGACGAACAGGCGTCGGCGGCACACATCGTGGCGATGAAGGAAGGCTGTCCCAGCGACGATCACATCGCCGTCGTCACCTCACCGATCGGCAAAGCGGATATCGTCGAGCCCGACGTCGTCTGCCTGCAGTTGATCCCGGGCGCAGCCTTCCATCTGCTGTCAGGCCTGATCGAGAAGGACTATCGCAAGATCGAGTTTCCGTTCATCGGGGAATCGAGCTGTGCCGATACCTGGGGCTATACCTACAACACCGGCAAGCCCGGCATCTCGCTCGGTTGCCGCGGCGATCGCAGCGCCGGCGCGCTCGCCAGCAACGAAGTTCGGCTCTCGCTGATTCCGGCGGATTTCGCGACCGCACTCGACGGCGTCGATCGACTCGCGAAAGACGACATCACCTATCCCTACTATCCGAACAGCATCCTGTTGGACTTCTGAGACGGCGGCGTCAGCACGAATGAAGCCGCTGTCCGGCAGCCGTTGCAGCCGCCGGACAACGCAGGAGGAAGCTCAGGTCCCGAGGCGACGGATCGCAGCCTGAGTCGTGAAGTTTTCGTAGGCATCCGGCACGTTGTAGGCGGTCTGGAAGCCGCCGGTGATGCGCGGCACCTGCTGATGGATGCTGATCCGATCGCTCTGGATATCGTGCGAATGCACGTGGGTCCAGCTCCACACCGGATGTGGCAGATTGCTCTTGAACGAATTGCCGTCCTTTTCGAACACGCCGAAACCGCCTTCCCACGATTTCCAGACCTCGCCACGGCGATCGAAGGAGTTCATCACCATCGGGGTCATCGTGCGCGCGTCGTACCAGATCCGCTTCTTGCTGTAAGGTGCACGCGGGTAACCGGTCGGCTCGAGCTCGACCACGAAGACTTCCGGACAAAGCTGCATCGCCGTGCGGTAGAACTTCTGGCCAGTCTTGCCGCCGCAGCGCTCGTAGGCCCAGTTCTCCGGATCGCGGCCGCCCTGCCAGTTGTCAGCCACACAGGCCAGCGCCGGACCTTTGCCGATCAGTTTGAAATTGCCCCAGGTGAGCGTCGGATCGCCCGTCATCCAGGCATCGGTCAGGAAGAACGTCGCGCCCGCGATCACCGGCTCGAAGCGCTGGTTCGTCGGGAAGCGGCGCACGCGCTTGAAGGCCGGCAGATAGCCGTAGAACTCGGGATACTCGCTCTGATCGTAAGGCCAGATGTTGAGGATCGAGGTACCCTTCACGTCGGCCGGGTAGGTCCACACCGCCGACTGGAAGCGCAGCACCTTCTCGTTGAAATGCGGCTTCGGGTCGAGCGCGATGCGGCCGGTGCCCGCGACTTCGCACCAGAAGAAATTGTATTCGTACTGCCGGTTGCCCTCGCCGTCCATGTTGTCCTGGTTGCAGCAGTACAGCGTCGTGTCGTAGCGGCCCCAACTCAGGTTGTGCGCGCCGAGGATCTCGTTCGCGTCCTTTGCATTCGGGAACGGGTTGCCGCCGATCCACGGGCCGCCGTCCTTGTGGATGATGTTGCCTTTCTCATCGAACGCCGCCTGGCCCTGATTCTTCAGCGTCGCTTCGAGATACGTCGGCGGGTTGAGCTTCCAGACGTCGGTGGTGGTCGGCAGCAGATCGACCAGACGTCCCTGCTGTTTGATCTGGACGTAGGTGATTTCGTCGAGCAGGTCTTTCACGTGATCGACGTTGTCGGCGGAAAGCACGTCACCCGCCTTGACCTTGCCCTTGGTGTACAAATCAAGCGACAGCAGTTCCTCGGGGTAGGCTTTGGTGATGTCACCTTCGGCGGCGATCACGTCCCACAGGGGCGCGAGAACGCCGGCCGAGAAGCCTGCCCCCATGGTCTTGAGGAAATGCCGGCGCGAATAATCGCGATCGAACTTTCTGATATGCATGGCGCTCACTCTATCGGTTGTCACAGTTGCGAAGGCCGCCGGCGACGCGCCGCATCCGCGTTCGTCGGGATATGAGATGGCGACCTCATTTTAGAACTGCGGTGTGTACCCATCCTTGACCGGGCTCAAACGCGCGAAACGTTCCAAGCGAACATATTCGCATGTGATCACTGATCCGTACATATCGAATGCCCGATACGGAACCGCATTGACGCCTCACATGCATCCCGTCGATAGTCGATGGACACGGGACCGCGGCGAAAATTGCGTCCTGCCGTGTCGTCACCGTCCACCGTGCCGACAGCATCCCCCAATTGCGGGTGATCTGCGTCTGTCGATACACACATCGCGCAACGACTGCCCGACACAGCGAGGGGAAATAAACCGTGACGACAAAAAAAAATCCGCCCAAGGCGGCCGATCAGACGCTTGTGAAGCTCGGCTTCGATGCGCGGCGTCTCGCCCGCGTACGCGATGCGGTCAAGGCCGATATCGATGCCGGCCGTTGCCACGGCGTGCGCATGCGGGTCGCGCGCCGCGGCGAGCTCGTGCTCGACCTCACCGAGGGGTATGCGGTACGTGCTTCGAACACGTCGCTGAAGCCCGATGCGGTGTTCGCGACGATGTCGGTCGCCAAGCAGTTCACCAATGTCCTGGCCTTGTCGCTGGTCGAGCGTGGACTCCTGAAGCTGCACGCGCCCGTCGCGGAACTGATTCCCGAATTCGCCACGCTCGGCAAGGAAAAGGTCAACCTCTACCACCTGCTGACGCATACCAGCGGCGTGTTGTCGGCGATTCCTCCGGTGGCACCCGACGTGCTGATGAACATCGAAAAGCTGGTGGCCTACGCGTGCACCCTGCCGCTCGAGTCCCAGCCTGGCGAGCGCGTCAATTATTCGATCCTGCTCGGCCATTCGATCATCGCCGCGCTGTGCCTCCGCGCCGCCGGCCGCGGCCGCTCGTTTGCGCAGATGCTGAACGAAGAACTGTTCGAGCCGCTCGGCATGCCGGACACGAGCCTCGGACCACGGCCCGATCTGATGAAGCGCCTGTGCCCGGTGAAGGTGTCCTACGATGATCTGCCGGCCCTGTTGCCGCCCGCGGCGGTCGAAGGCATCGGCACGCTGCTCGCGACGCCCGGCTGCGAAATTCCCGGCGGTGGCTGCATGACGAGCGTGCAGGACGTGCTGCGCTTCGCCGAGATGCTGCGACGGGGCGGTGAACTGGACG